>CAYLVP010000025.1:0-13907 GCA_964387155.1 uncultured Rhodobacterales bacterium
CCCCGCCGGAATTCATCGCGATATTGCCCGCAATGGCGCAGGCCAGCTGGCTGGACGGATCGGGGGCGTAGAAAAAGTCATGCTCTTCCACCGCGCCGGTGACGCTGAGATTGGTGCGGCCCGTCTGCACACGGATGTAGCGGTCGTCGTAATTGGTTTCCAGCACCTCGTTCATCCGAGCGATGCCAAGGATGACGCTATCAGAGGTGGGCAGCGCCCCGCCTGCAAGTGAGGTACCCGAGCCGCGCGGCACCACCGGCACCTCCATCTCATGACAGATTTTCAGAACCTCCGAGACCTCCTGCGTCGAGCTGGGCAGTACCGCGCAAAGCGGCGGACATTTATAGGCGGTCAGCGCATCGCATTCATAGGCGCGGGTCTCGCTGGTGTCGTGAATGACCGCGTCAGACGGCAGCACCGTCAGCAATCGCTCGACCAGGCGCGCTTTCTTGGCCAGAACGGCAGCGTTTGGGCGTGGCATTTCCATGGGTGCGACTCCTCCAAGGGACGAATTGGTAAAAACATATTACCAATTTGACCCTATGGCAAGTCCGTCAGGGCGCAGCTATCGTGGCGCAATGGACTTAACGGATCGTTTATCCTCCCTCACACCGCTGGACGGGCTGGCGTTGGGGCTGCTCTTGGGCAGCTGGATGTTTATTGGCTGGTGGATCGAGCATCCGACGGCCAGGACGCCCTCCGTCACCATCATCATGGCCGAGTATCGCCGCGAGTGGATGCGCCAGATGATCACCCGCGAGCCGCGCATCTTTGACGCCTCGATCATGGCCAACCTGCGCCAGGGCACCGCCTTTTTCGCGTCGGGCTGCATGCTTGCCATTGGCGGCGTGCTGGCAGTGATCGGCAATACCGAGGCGTTGGAGGGCGTGGCCACCGAGTTCACCATCGAGGGCGCCCCGTCCCTTGTCTGGCAGGTCAAGCTTCTGGTCGTCGTCATGTTTCTGACCCATGCCTTTCTGAAATTCGTCTGGGCCAACCGCTTGTTTGGCTATTGCTCGGTCGTCATGGCCGCAGTGCCAAATGACATCACGGATAAGGCGGCCATGCCCCGTGCCCTGCAAGCCGCAGAGATCAATATTCGCGCGGCCTGGAACTTTAACCGCGGGCTGCGATCCATATATTATGGTCTGGGAACGCTGGCCTGGCTGCTGGGGCCTTTTGCGCTGCTTTGCAGCACCGGGCTGGTGGCGTTTTTGATTTGGCAGCGGGAGTTCGCCTCCCGCCCGCGCGAGATACTTATGGTGGATATCCCCACCGAGGAGACCTGAGATGAAACATGTACTGGCAAGCCTTGCCTTGGCCGCGCTCGCCCTGCCCGCCTTTGCCGATCAGGCCAGGGTGGAGAACGCCACAGCGCGCAAATCCGGCGCGACCTGGACCTTTGAGGTCACGATCCGCCACGCCGATACCGGCTGGGACCATTATGCAGATGGCTGGGCGGTGCTGGCGCCCGATGGCACGCAGCTGGGCTACCGCACGCTCCATCACCCGCATGAAAATGAGCAACCCTTCACCCGCTCGCTGTCTGGTGTGCGCATCCCGGAGGGGGTTGCAGAGGTGCAGATCCGCGCCCATGATTCCGTGCATGGCTGGTCGGATGCCACCTATACTGTTCGCCTGAAGTAGCGACTGTCGGTCCCATGTGCGGCCATGTGCGGCTACGCCGCGCGTGATGTTTTGCGTTCTTGGAGAGCTTTGCTCTCCGCCACGCGGGCATCCTCTCAGGATATTTCTGGAACAATGATGACGCCTATCTGCGACCTTCACGCAGCCATGCGCCGACCGTCAGCAGGGCCGCAAGCGCCAGGAACAGCCAGGCTGAGACCAGGGGCGTCACAGTGATGCTGGTGGTGACATACGCGTTGCGCGGGGTCAGGCCGATCCAGCCACGCCCGGCCGCATTGCGCCCCTCGCCCACCATCCGAAGCGCGGGCAGGCCATCTTCGAGGTTGAGGATACCGCCGCGCAGCGGCTCGACCAGAGAGGCCAGCTTTTCGCCGGAGGCAACGGTTTCAACAAATTCGCGCGGGGCTGCGGGGCCCAAGCCAAATACGGTCTCGATCTCGCCTTCCGTGGCGCGGTAGAGGCCCTGCTGTGTGCCCTCGAAACTTGCCACGAAGCGGCCGGGGCTGATTTCTTCCAGCGCAACGATCTGCTCCGTCCCATCGGGGGCGATCAGGGTGACATCGCCAACCGTCTCGGACAGGGTGCGGCGTGTGAGCGTGATCGTCTGACCTTCGACAACTGCGGTCAGCGCCTCTTCCTCAAGGTCGGGCTCTTTCATCATCCAGTGGCCAAGCCGGCGCAGCAATTCGAGCTGGGGGCCGCCCCCCTCATAGCCGCGATTCCACAGCCAGGCGTGATCGGAGGCCAGCAGAGCCACGCGGCCCTCCCCCACCCGGTCAACGGTGAGCAGCGGCCTGTCTTCGAGACCCGTCATGATCGTGTGGCCTGAGCTCTGCACCACATCGATCTGGCGCATCCAGCGGCCCCAGCCGGGGGTGCCGTCTTCGAGGGCCTCACCGGGTGCGAACTCTTCCAGCCCGGCGGTGACCGGGTGGCGCGCACCTGATTCAGAGACACGTGGCGTGAACCCTTCTTCGAAGACCCGCGCCGTGGGTTCCGCCGGGATAATGTCAGACAGGGCAGACCTGTAGATCGAATCCGCAGAGGCAAAATCAGGCCCCGCCGCGATCAGAACCGCACCACCCGTTTCGACATATTGGCTGATCGAGTCAAAATAGAGTGAGGGCAGGATGCCACGGCGCTTGTAGCGGTCGAAGATGATCAGGTCGAACTCGTCGACCTTTTCAAGAAACAGCTCCCGGGTGGGGAAAGCTATGAGAGAAAGCTCCGAGACCGGCACGCCGTCCTGCTTGTCGGGGGGGCGCAGGATGGTGAAATGCACCAAATCCACGGCGGCATCAGATTTCAGCAGGTTGCGCCATGTCCGCTCCCCCGCATGCGGCTCGCCCGACACCAGCAGGACGCGCAGGCGGTCGCGAACGCCGTTGATCTGCACGAGGGCTGCGTTATTGCGGTCGGTCAGCTCATCCTCCGCGACCTCCAGTTGAAACTGGATCACGTTGCGCCCGCCATGATCCAGCGTCACTGGCAGTTCGAGATCTTCGCCAATGGGGACGTTGTAAAACTCCGCCTCCCCGCCGTCGATCGCGATAGAAAGCCGCGCGACCTCGCCCGGCACGACATCGCGCGCGCCCTGATCCTCGACTTTGAGGGTCAGCACGACCTCTTCGCCCAGAATGGCAAAGGCAGGCGCGTTCTTGACGATCAGGCGGCGGTCCCAGTCGGTGGCGCGGCCCGTGAGCAGCGTATGCAGCGGGGCCTGCAAATCGGGCGCGCGCAGCGCGTCATGCAGCTGGCCATCCGTCACGAGGATTTGACCGGCGATGCGGGAGGCGGGTTCCTCGCTCAGGGCCTCGCTTAAGCCGGTCATCAGCTCAGTGCCAGCGTCGCCAATGCCGTCGGGCACCTCGACCTGGCGCAGCTCCATCCCACGGGCCGCAATATCCCGGCTCAGCGCCTCGACCGCCTGCGCCGTCTGGCTTTCGCGATCACTCAGCTGCTGGCTGGCAGAGCGGTCGACCACCAGCATGACAATGTCAGACAGCGGCTCGCGATCCTCATCCTGCAACGCGGGGTTCAAAAGCGCGGCCAGGAGCACAACAGAAGCCAGGGCGCGCAGCCACCAGCCGGGCAGGCCGCGAATGATCGCGTAGAGCACCAATGCCGCCGTGATTACGGCGATGCTGACCAGCGGCATGATCGGTACGAGCGGATCGAAGATAATATCCATGACCCCCCCTAGTTCCCGAGCCGGTCAAGCAGCGCGGGCACATGCACCTGGTCGGATTTATAGTTGCCGGTCAGCACATGCATCACAAGGTTGATCCCAAAGCGGACCGCCATCTCGCGCTGACGTTCCCCACCAAAGCCACGGCCCACCGGATAGAGCGGCTGGCCATTTTCACCGCGCGCCCAGGCGCTTGCCCAGTCATTACCGCCGATCAGCACCGGGGTGACACCATCATTGAGGTTGCGGAAGGGCAGGCCTTCGACCTGTTCGGCATCGGCGGGCGCGGCTTCCACCCAGACGCTATTGCCTGCATGGCGTCCGGGGAAATCCTGCAGCAAATAGAACGCACGCGTGAGCACATGATCGGTCGGCACCGGCTCCAGCGCCGGGATGTCGAGCGGACGGGCCAAGGACTGCAGCTTGCGCCCCATCGGCGTCGACGCCCCGAAGCCTGCGAGATTGCCGTCGCGCGTGTCAAACACGATCATGCCGCCGCTGCGCAGATACCGGTTCAGCTTGGTATAGGCCGCGTCACTGGGCAGGCGCTGGTTCTCGGAAATGGGCCAGTAGATCAGCGGGTAGAAAGACAGCTCGTCCACCTCCAGATCGACCTCAATCGGGTCAGCAGGCTCGATAGAGGTGCGTTGAAAGAGGCTTTGCGACAGCCCGGCGAGCCCCTGCCGGGACACGCGGTCAAGCGCCGGATCGCCGGTTTTGACATAGGCCAGCACGACCTCCGATGTGGCCTCGATGGCGCGGGCATCTGCGGCTTGGGCGCGGCCCTCTTGCGGGATCGCGAAGGCAAGAAGGATCGCAACGGTTGTCGCCCCGCGGCGCGGATCGAGACGGCCCGCCAGCCAGAGCGAGGCGATTATATCAACGGCCAAAAGCGCCAGCGCGAGGGTCAGCAGATATCCCGCCAGAGGCACCTCGCCCCGCACTGCCATGCCCTCGACGGCAATATCGGCGGGCCAGACCGCCGGAGCGATGACATGCTCCGCCCCGATCACGTTCAGTGCGACGCGGCGGTCCTGATTGCTGTAGAGCCCCGGCCGCAGATCGGGGCCAAGCACGCGCTCCACCAATGCGGCCCCATCAACGCCTGCAAGCGCGTCGGCGCTGCGCACGCGGCCAAAGCCGTCGAGCGTGTCCTCGGGCTGCCATGTGGTCCCTTCAAGCTCTTCTGCAGCCAGCTCGGACGGGCGGGTTGAGATCGCCAGCCGCTCCAGCATCTGCACGAAAAGGCCCGACAGCGGCAGGGTCGACCATTCCGCATTGGCGGTGACGTGGAACAGCACGACCTGCCCCTCCCCCAGCGCATTGCGCGTGACCAGAGGCGTGCCATCTGTCAGCGAGGCGATGGTGCGCTCCGCCAGGTTCGGGTCGGGTTGGGCCACGACCTGGCTGACCACCTCGACATCCTCGGGCAGCGGCAGGCCAAAGAACGGGCTGTCTTGCGTGAAGGCGCGCAAGGCCTTGGGCTCCCCCCATGACATGGCACCGCCGACAGAGCGACCACCGGCGCGCAGGCGCACGGGGATAAGCGGGTCGGTGCTTTCAATATCGGCGGCGGCAATGCGCGGCCCGGCAAAGCGCACCAGCAGGCCACCCTGTTCGACCCAATCCGTCAACGCGTCGGTTTCCTCATCGCTCAACGTGGCGATATCGGCAAGGATCAGCACATCGGGGCTGGCCAGCAGCATATCCTGCAAGGTCCCGTCGATAAGATCAGCCGTAGGGGCCAAGGCGCGGCGCAGGTAGTAGAGCGGCGACAGCAGGTCCTGCGCCTCCTGCCCGTCATTGCTGGCAAGCAGCCCCACTTCGCGGCGCTTGAGCGCATCATCGGTCAGCGTCACCGCCCCGGCAGAGCGGATGCCCTGCAGCTCGAACCGGCGGACGCGGTTGCGCAGCTCGGTCGGCAGGCTCAGCACCACCTCCGCCTCGTTTTCACCGGATGCAAAGGAGGCGACGGCGCGGGCAAGCTCTTGTTCCACCCCGTTCGGGTCGGGCCCGAGGGCTATGAGGGTCAGATCGCGCGTGCCGTCGGTCTCGGCACGCAGGGCGGTGACAGCGACATCGCTGCCTTCAAAGCGCGCAGGCCGCAGTGCAAAGGCCGGGCGGGTGGATTGGATGACGCGCAGATCGCCCTTGCCCTCCAGGAAGTCTGTCACGGCTGCACGCGCGGGATAGTCGAGCCCGTCAGAGACCCAGACGCTGTCAAAATCCTGGCCCTCTGTCAGCGTGGTCAGGTTTGCCACGACATCCTCCGAGGGTGCCCATGGGTCAGGCACAAGCCCCGCGAGGCTGGGGACCAGCGCATCGGCAGCCACAAAATCGAATGCGTCGGCCTGCGGGTCGGTCAGCTTCAAAAGCGCGGCGGGCCTGCCGTCACGCGCGGCCTCTGACAACACGGCCTCGACCCGGTTCACGCGGGCGGGCCAATCGCGGGCGGAGGCCCAGCTGGCATCCATCACCACCAATAGCGGCCCGGTCCCGGCCTCGCGGTCTTCGGGATTCAGGATTGGCCCAGCAAAGCCAATGATCATCCCCGCGACCGCCAGCATCCGCAGCAGCATCAGCCACCACGGCGTCGTGTCGGTCTGGCTTTCGTCATCCTTAAGCCCGAGCAGCAACGCGATGCCGGGGAAGCGGCGCTTGATCGGCGCGGGCGGCACCGCGCGCAACAGCCACCAAAGGATTGGCAGGGCCAGCAGAGCCGACAGCAGCAGCGGAGTGGTAAACGCGAGCCCGGCAATCATGCACTTTTGTCCAAGGCGCGGTAGGCCCACATCAAAGCGCTGAGCGCGGGTTTGTCGCTGTGGTGGCAGAGATATCGCCAGCCTGTCGCGCGGCACAGGTCTTGAAGCGCGGCTTTGCGCGCCGCCAATCGGCTGAGATAGTCGGATTTCAGCGTTCCCGCTTTCAGCGTCTCGAACTTGATGGCCCCCGACATTGTTTCAAACACGGTGCGGCCATCATAGGGGAAGGCTTCCTCATCAGGGTCGAGGATTTGGATCAGGGTCCCCCGCACGCCGCGATCCGTGGCCTTGGTCAGCGCATTGGCGACAGGCGCCGGGTCACCAAAGAAATCCGACAGGAAGACCGCGCGGGAGCCTGCTGGCAGCACACGCGCATTGGGGGTGCCGTAGTCGATATCATTCTCGCCGTTGAAGGCCGCATCCATCAGATGCCCCGCCACCCGGCTCAGCTGTGCCTCGCCACGGCGCGGCGGGGTGCCGCGATTGGCCAGTCCAAAGCGTTCGCCGCCACGGTTGAGCAGCACGCAAAGCGCCAGCGCCAGAACCCGCGCGCGATGCCCCTTGGTCGGCCGGTCCGTGCCGCCGGTGAAGGTCATGGACAGCGCGTCATCAACCCAGAACATCACCGATTGCGCGGCCTGCCATTCTTTCTGACGCACAAAATGCGCGTCGCCCCGGGCCGAGCGGCGCCAGTCAATGCTGCGCAGCCCGTCCCCGTTTTCAGCCGGGCGGTATTGCCAGAACTCATCGCCCATGCCCGCGCGCCGGCGGCCGTGGTCGCCCAGCATGACGGTGGCGGCCAGATGCTCCGCCTCTGCCAGAAGCGCGGGGAAGGCTGCCGCATGAGCCTCGGCGCGATGCCGCAGCCCTGCAGGATTTATGGCCGGATCCTGGTTCAAGCCGCGCGCTGCCGCCCGGAGACATGGATCAGCGTATCGGCGATCACATCGTTCAGCTCGCGCCCTTCGGCACGGGCCGCAAAGCTCAGCGCCATGCGGTGGGTCAGCACCGGTTCAGCCAGCTCGGCCACGTCATCAAGCGACGGCGCGAGACGTCCATCGAGAAGCGCACGCGCCCTGACCGTCAGCATAAGCGCCTGCGCGGCGCGTGGGCCAGGACCCCAGGACACAGTGTCTTGCACCAGATCAGAGGCATCTGCCTCGCCCGGACGACAGGCGCGCACCAGATCAAGGATATGCTCCACAACCGCGTCACCAACCGGCATCCGGCGCACCAGCGTTTGCGCCGCGATCAGCTCTTGCGGGGTGAAGACAGCCGAGGCCGCAGCCTCCTTGCTGCCGGTTGTGGCTAGCAGGATATCGCGTTCGGTCTCCCGGTCAGGGTAGCGGACATTGATCTGGATGAGGAACCGGTCGAGCTGGGCTTCGGGCAGCGGGTAGGTGCCCTCCTGCTCCAGCGGGTTTTGGGTGGCGAGCACATGGAATGGCGCGGGCAGCGGTCGGTCTTGGCCCGCCACGGCGACGGAGCGTTCCTGCATCGCCTGCAGCAGCGCCGATTGGGTCCGCGGCGAGGCGCGGTTGATCTCATCTGCCATCAAAAGCTGCGCAAAGATCGGGCCTTCGATATAGCGAAAGGACCGCGCCCCGTGCTCATCGGTATCAAGCACTTCAGAGCCCAGAATATCGGCAGGCATCAAATCCGGGGTGAACTGCACCCGGTTGGTCGACAGCCCCATGACGGTCGACAATGTGTCGACAAGCAGCGTCTTGCCAAGCCCGGGCAGGCCCATCAAAAGCGCATGTCCGCCGGACAGAAGCGCGGTCAATGCGAGGTCCACGACCGTTTGTTGGCCGATGATCGTGGTGCCGATCGAGCTGCGCGCCTCCGCCAGCTTGGCGCCAAGCGCCTCGATCTCGTTCACCATCTCTTCCGCGTCGGCCATGACATTGCTCCGTGATCGTCTATATACCGCAGTGACTATAGAACTATGCTGAGGCGGGGAAATGGCAAAAGGACCTGGCGCACAAAAGCTTGAAATGCCGTCAGCCGAGAGCATCGCCGCCTCCGCGCAGGAGGTCGCCAAGGATGGCCTGCCCCCGGTAGAACTTTGGAATCCACCGTTTTGCGGCGATCTGGACATGCGTATCGCACGGGATGGGACCTGGTTTTATCTGGGCACGCCGATCGGCCGGGCTCCGCTGGTCAAGCTGTTCTCTTCGATCCTGCGCAAAGACGGCGACGACTATTTTCTTGTCACACCTGTCGAGAAAGTGGGAATCACGGTCGATGACGCGCCGTTCGTGGCCATCGATTTTGATGTGGCAGGGACCGGCGAGGCGCAGAAGCTGCGGTTTGAGACCCATGTGGGTGACAGATGCGTCGCCGGGCCGGACCATCCGATCCGGGTCGCCTATGATGCCGCCGGAGAGCCGTCCCCTTACGTCTTGGTCCGGCGCAATCTGGAGGCGTTGATTGACCGCAAGAGCTTCTACAGGCTGGTTGATCTGGGCGTTCATGCTGAACACGAGGGCGCGCAGTGGTTCGGGCTATGGTCCGGCGGGGCTTTCTTCCCGTTGATTCCCAGCGCAGAGCTTCCGAGCTAGCGCATCGGCCCACCTGCGCAGGGTTTGCTGCTCACATCGCCGTGACCTCGTCTCAGTTTTTGAGATTTTACCCCGAAACCGAGCGATCCTCCGCATCTGCGCACAGCTGACGTTCGCTGAGAGACTGTTACTGCGATCTCCGCAGGTCTATCCAAGCCTCATGAACAAAGCCAAGCTCCACCTCGTCGTGACCCGCAGCATGTTTGCGCTGGTCATATTCAGTGCCCTGACCTCAGCAGTGATGTCTGCCATCGTGTGCGGCGTCATGACCTATAAGATGGCCGGGTTGAATGCAGCCTTCATGCATCTGTGGCTGGGCGGATGGACGACGGCCTGGCCAGTGGCTTTCTTGGTAATCCTGGTCGCGGGACCGTTGATCCGCAAGTTTGTCTATCGTGCATGCCGATGCCCACAGGCCACGATTTCGGCACCGATAGACAGCCTGTCGACGGGTAAATCCGCTTGAACTTTCCCATCAGTAGAATAAGTGCTAACATGCTAACTGATCTGAGCTAGGCCAGCTGGGGCTTTGCCAGAAGTAACGATTGAGATGGGGAAGACGATGCGTACTTGGATTTTGGCTGGGATCTACCTGGCCCCGGTGGCAACATTCGCGACGATTTCTGGGATGTCGGGCTATGTCCACGAGTTGGTCGAGCATTCTGACACAACGGGCAACACAGTGCTCGCCGAAATCCTCGATATCGATGACGCCTACATTGTAGAGACCTCTACGGAGGCGGAAACACCGACCGGCGTGCCGGAGATCGAAACAGCGGTTGCCACGCAAGGCAGCAGGCACTGGGTTTCGGGCGATGCCGCCGCATCGCGCTGGATGGAGAACGCGGAGAACCCCGCGGCGTTCGACGACCTCTCCTTCGCGTCCATCCTGGCCGAGTTTGACGCATTGACACCAGCCTCGCTGAACCTTGGTGACGCGACAAACAGCTTCTCTGTCACCGCCAATTCGACGCCCTATGGTGGCTTTGCCGCCGGCGGTTCCGGCGGCGGGTCCAGCGCAGCAACCGGCACAGCTTTCGGCGCGTTGTCGAATGTTCCAAACCCTTATTTTAAAGGCTCCGGCAGCTCTGGCATCGCCAAAGCGAACTTCGGCGGGTTTGGCTCATCGGGGAGCGCGAACACCCCTGTCAGCTCAAACGTGGGCGCGGTTGCAGTCGCCGTTGGCACAGCTGCCGTGACCGGCACTGCCACAGGGACAGCCACCGCCGGGACGAGCGGCGGAACCACCGCTGTATCGACGACGGTCACACCCGGCTCGACAGCACCGACAACCGCTGCCTTGGCCGCGGTTCCGCTGCCCGCAGGCGCGCCATTATTGGCCGCTGGCCTGTTGGCGTTCGGTCTGCTGGGTCGCCGCAAAAACACCTAAGAACAGGCAAAGTTTTGATGGGCCGGGGTGCTAATGCGCCTCGGCCCAATTCTTGCCTTGCCCCGCATCAACGACCAGCGGCACATCGAATTTGACCGCCGGGTCTGAGGCATTTTCCATCACATCGCGGACCACTTTGATCGTGTCCTCGACGCTGTCTTCCGGCACTTCGAAAATCAGCTCGTCATGGACCTGCAGAAGCATCCGGGCGGGCAGATCGCTGATCGCCTCCGGCATGCGAATCATAGCCCGTCGAATCACGTCTGCGGCGGTGCCCTGAATGGGCGCGTTGATGGCCGCGCGTTTGGCAAAGCCTGCGCCGGGGCCTTTGGCATTGATCTCGGGCGTGTTGATCTTGCGGCCAAACAGCGTCTGCACAAAGCCGTGGTCTTTGGCGAATTTCACCGTGGCGTCCATATAGTCCTTGATGCCCGGGAACCGTTCGAAATAGCGGTCAATGAAGCCCTGCGCCTCGCCGCGCGGGATGCGCAGGTTGCGGGCGAGCCCGAAGCCGGAAATGCCGTAGATCACCCCGAAATTGATGGCTTTGGCCTGTCGGCGCACGTCGGGGGTCATCTCGTCGAGTGGCACGTCGAACATCTCGGACGCGGTCATGGCGTGGATATCATGCCCGTCCTTGAAGGCCTGTTTCAGCGCCGGAATATCGGCGATATGGGCGAGGATGCGCAGCTCAATCTGGGAATAATCCAGCGAGACCAGCAGGTTGCCTTCCTCGGCCACGAAGGCCTCCCGAATGCGGCGGCCTTCCTCGGAGCGGACGGGGATGTTTTGCAGGTTCGGGTCGGTAGAGGCCAGCCTCCCGGTGTTGGCCCCGGCGATGGAATAGCTCGTATGCACCCGGCCCGTGTCTTGGTTGATATGGGTTTGCAGCGCGTCCGTGTAGGTGGATTTCAGCTTGGAGAGCTGGCGCCAATCGAGCACCCGGCCCGGCAATTCATGCTCCGTGGCGAGGTCTTCGAGAATATCGACGCCCGTGCTATACGCCCCGGTCTTGCCCTTCTTGCCGCCGGGCAGCTCCAGCTTGTCGAAGAGAATCTCGCCCAGCTGTTTGGGCGAGCCCACGTTGAAGCTTTGGCCAGCAAGCTCGTGGATCTCGGCCTCCAGCCCCGCCATTTTCTGGGCGAAGGCGTTGGACATGCGGCTGAGCGTGTCGCGGTCAACCTTGATGCCGTTCATCTCCATCCTGGCCAGGACCGGGATCAGCGGGCGTTCCAGCGTTTCATAGACAGTCGTGACCTGCTTGGCGTGCAACATCGGCTTGAACGTCTTCCACAGCCGGAGCGTGATATCGGCATCCTCTGCCGCGTAAGCCGTGGCTTTCTCGAGCGGCACCTTGTCAAAGGTGATGGCCGATTTGCCGGTGCCGATCAGCTCCTTGATGGGGATCGGGCTGTGGCCCAGATAGCGTTCGCTCAAAGCGTCCATGCCGTGATTGTGCAACCCTGCATGCAGCGCGTAGCTCAAAAGCATCGTGTCATCGATAGGGGCAACGGCCACATCGTAGCGCGCCAGTATTTTGGCGTCGTATTTCATGTTCTGGCCGATCTTAAGAATGCTGTCATCCTCAAGCACCGGCTTCAGCATCGCGAGCGCCTCGTCGAGCCCCATCTGACCCTCGGCCAGCTCATCCGAGCCGAAGAGGCCATCCCCCTCCCCCGCCTTATGGGTCAGCGGGATGTAGCAGGCCTCGCCCGGCTCCACGCATAGGCAGATACCTACGAGATCAGCGGTCATCTCGTTCAGGCCGGTCGTCTCGGTATCAATTGCCACGTAGCCGCGTTCGTAGATCGCGTCGATCCAGCCCTGCAACGCCGCAGCATCGCTGACCGCGCTATAGGCCGCGTCCTTCAGGTCGGGCATTTCCGGCGCTTCGGCAGCGGGGGCCGGGGCGTCCTCAATGACCGGGGCCTCAACGTCAAGCTTGTCGGCAATGCGCTTGGTCAGCGTGCGGAACTCCATCTCCGCCAAGAAGGCCATCAGCTTATCCGGGTCAGGGTCGCGCACTTCCAGATCGTCGATTGAGAACGCGAGCGGGGTTTTATCGTCCAGCGTCACCAGCTTCTTGCTCAGCTCGATCTGGGCGCGGTGTTCGATCAGCGTCTCCCGGCGTTTGGGCTGCTTGATCTCTTCTGCGCGGTCCAGCAGCTCTTCCAGCGAGCCATATTCGTTGATCAACAAAGCGGCAGTCTTGATCCCGATGCCCGGAGCCCCCGGCACGTTGTCGACGCTGTCGCCTGCCAGCGCCTGCACGTCCACCACCCGGTCCGGCCCCACGCCGAACTTGGCTTCGACGCCCTCGCTGTCGATGCGGTTGTTCTTCATGGCGTCAAACATCTCAACGCCGCCACCCACCAGCTGCATCAGGTCCTTGTCCGAGCTGATGATCGTGCAGCGCCCGCCAAGAGCGCGCGCCTGCACAGCCAGCGTCGCAATGATGTCGTCGGCCTCATAGCCTTCCATCTCTTCGCAGGCGATGTTGAAGGCTTTCGTGGCCTCCCGCGTCAGCGGAATCTGCGGACGCAGGTCCTCTGGCATGGCGTCGCGGTTGGCCTTGTACTGGTCATACATGTCGTTGCGAAACGTGTGGCTGCCCTTGTCAAAGATCACCGCCACATGGGTCACGTCGCCGCCGACATTGCCATCCACATAGCGCTGCAACATGTTGCAAAAGCCCGAGACAGCCCCGATCGGCAACCCGTCAGACTTGCGCGTCAGCGGCGGCAGCGCGTGATAGGCGCGGAAGATGAAGGCAGACCCGTCGATGAGATGCAGGTGATGGCCTTTGCCAAATTGCGGATCTGCCATAGTCTCATCTCCATCTATAATCCCTCATGTTTTTCTAGAGGAGACCGCATTGAATGACGAGATGGCTTTCCAAGTTTTTGCTTCAGACCACGCTGCCTTTGGGCGCATTTGCGCAGACCAGTCTGATGCTAGCCGGATGTGTCCTGGAGACCGGTGAAATGTTCGCCATCGAGGCGACGGGAAACGAAAGCAACGGGTCGTTGATTGCTGTCTCCACCCGCGGAACGACATGTTCAGGGGCTTGGTTCGTTGTGAAAGATGCTCTGACAAGCGTTGCGGTCGAATGCTCTGACGACCGTAAGGGCCGCGTCTGGTTCCAGCCATTTGACCCAGACAAACCGATGATCAACAGCCAAATGCGCTTCTCGGACTCAACGACGCTGGCATTCTGGAATGTGGGGCCGGAACCCACCTGCCGATAACGTGGCCGGGTCAGGAGCGGCTCAGGCTATTGGTGGTCTTCGTGGATGAATTTCTTGTCGCAATAGCCGCATTCCACCCAGCCGGTGTCGCGCGGGATTTGCAGCCAG
>CAYLVP010000025.1:14007-37909 GCA_964387155.1 uncultured Rhodobacterales bacterium
CTTGTCGCAATAGCCGCATTCCACCCAGCCGGTGTCGCGCGGGATTTGCAGCCAGACGCGCGGGTGGCCCAGGGCACCTTCGCCACCGTCGCAGGCGATGCGGTATTGGCTGACCACTTCGGTTTCGGGGGCGTCGGCAGAGCTGTTTTGCGACATCGGAAGTCCTCACTATCTGTTGCGCGGCATCATAGCCACGCCAGACCTGCCCACAAGAGGGCTCAGGCTGGCAAATGTCTCCAAAATCATGCGCCGCGTCAGCGGCACAATCAGGTCACGTCTCGCGCGCAAGCATGCGGCCACTTCTCTAGTTTTCGGCCGCAAGCATGCGGCCAAGGGGCCGGCCGCCCAGAATATGCACATGCAAATGCGGCACTTCCTGCACGCCATGCGTGCCCGCATTGGAAATCGCGCGAAATCCTTGATCGCTGACACCTTCCATCCGGCACACCTCGCCCACGGCGCGCATGAAGCCCACCAGCTCGGCCTCGCTGGCCTCTTGCGTGAAATGATCCATCGAGACATAGGGCCCCTTCGGGATCACCAGCACATGGGTGGGCGCCTGCGGGTTGATGTCGCGGAAGGCCAGCGCGTGCTCGGTCTCGAGGACCGTGTCATTGGGGATCTCACCCCGCAGGATCTTGGCAAAGATATTTTGATCGTCATACGCATAGCCCATGGCAGCGGCCCCTAATCCACAAAAAGATAGTCGATGTCGAGAATAGCCTCGGCCGTGCTGTCTGCAACGCCCAAAAAGCGCGACAGCGCCGCCACCTGGGCCTGTTTCGGCTCGTACTCGCTGAGCCGGTGATGCTCCGGGAACTCTGCATCGCGTATCTGATCCGTCTCGAACACGAAATTGTGCCGCACCGTTGGCAGCAGCCGGTCGATCGTGTCCTGCGGCGTCATCTCGCCGGCCAGCCCAACCCGCTTGGCGTGGCCCAAAAGGTAGTCATCCCCGAATGCGCACTCGACCTCCAGCAACCGGGTGGTGGAGCTGTCGGCGTAGAGGTCCTGCAGCAGCTCGATATTGGACGGGTCGAGGCAGATCACCATCCGGTCAGTGTCATAATGGTCATAAAGCAGCCGAAGCATCGCGCGACGGTGCCGCGTGCGCTTGTCGAGGCTCGTCTGAATGCCGCCAAGATCGGGCATGTTGGCCCCATCCTCGTCGAAAAGATACTCGGTGCCGCGCAGATCCGTCATCTCGGCAATGCGCGACAAAAGCCGCTTGGCGACATGCCATTTCTTGCAGGCGATCACCAAAAGCTCCCGCTCTCGGCCAAGCCGCGTCTGCCATTCCCAGAACCGGGGCGCGATGCGCCGCCCAATCCGGCCCCGCCCGGTCAGAAACTTAAACAGCGTTTGCCCCTCATTGGAGGTTTTGAAATCCATCCGCTCAGAGGCGTAAAGGTCGCCCAACCGTTCCTTCAGCTCGGTCGCCTCGGGGGAGATCTTGCGGGCAAACAGGTAATCCTGGCTGAGCAGCAGGTCGTAATGGTCGTTGTAAAACGTGACCGGCATCCCGTAATCGGAGAACATCAGGAATGTCAGCGACCGCGTCTCGATCTCGCCCGCAGGCACCAGATGGCGCACCAGGGTTTGGAAAAAGGTCTCATCAGGGATCCAGGTGGTCCTGAAGAACCGCAGCACATCGCGGCGGGTCTTGATGAAATCAAGCACCCATTCCACCGTGCGCCGCCGCAGGCACCACCATTGCGACCCGATCATCATCTGCAGATCAGGCGGGATTTCGCGCTGCCAGCCCAGCCGCTTCTGCGCCTCGTATGAGGCGTAAAACAGCGCTTTGCGCGTGCGTTCGTTGAACCAGTGGCGATAGATCAACCGGTCCGCCTTCATGCCGGTCTTGATCCAGTTTGATTCGAAGAAATCAAAGCTCTCGATATAATCGACATCACGCGCGTTCAGCATCTCATGCGCATATTCGGCCGACTTGATGGCCATGCAATCCCCCGACAGCATGTAGTAATGCGTGGCGCGCGGGAAGGCCTCGACCGCCGCCGTCAGCGCGCCCAGCGTGGCCTGCACCAGCGACCACTCCCCCCAGCCGCAGCGCACCCGTTTTCGGGCGAATGTCACATTCGGGTTGTCCTGCAGGGCGTCGCGGATCTGCTGATAGGCGTCAGTTGGGGCAGAGGCGTCGAAATGGATGGCCATGCAATCGCCCGCCGCCGTCAGCCGTTCTGCCTGATCAATGATCGCTTTGGGGTCTTTGTGACACAACAAGATGAACGCAATTTTTGCCATCTGGATTAGCGACCCGTCCTTGGCGTAACACTGTGTTAGGTGCCACCACTTAGCCTGAGTGGCTGTTGAATAAACAGCCCCCCAATGGCTATGGTGTGGTTATTGTGGCGTAAACGTAAACAATACGTTGCCCGTTGAGGAGTGAGCGGCAAGATGGGTTTCCCCGGCACATGGATGACGGAAAGCGAAAGCATGGTCTATCGCGTGGTGCCGAAATGCGCCTGCTCGTCGATTGGACAGATCATGTATTACTCCGACCATGGAGAGTATTTTGACGGCGACATCCATGATGCCAAGGACCGCATCCATAAATGGGCCATAGAAGACAGCCAACCCAAGATCGAGGCCAATGTCCGCGATCACAAGAGCTTTGCTTTCACCTGCGTGCGCAACCCCTATGGCCGCATCCTCAGCTCGTTTTTCGACAAGATCTGCGGCATTCAGCGCAATGGCAAGCGCTACCGGGGCAACCTCGTGCCGCTGCTGGTGCAGAAATACGGGATAGAGGTAGGGAGCCCCGATGACGGGTTCGAATTTGACCAGATCAAAAGCTTCCGCCGCTTCCTTCTTTTCGCCCGCGACACGATCCGGTGGCGCAGACCGATGGACCCGGATATTCACTGGTCGGCCATGTCGGGCCATATCTCGACCTTCATCGTCAATGGCGGGCGCTACGACAAAATCTTCTTCACCGAAACCTTCAATGACGGCATGGCGCAGGTGCTGGGAGCCGTCGACACACCGGTCAAGGTGGACATCAACGCAGTGCCTCGTTTCAACGAAAGCGAGGGCCACGGCCCGAAACGCGCTCATCCGATTGAGGACTATTTCGACGACCTGTCGATGCATCTGGTCTACGAGATCTACAAACGCGATTTTCAGTTGTTCAAATATGATTTTGAAGCTCCGGGCAACAAAATGCCTGTAGGTGAAATTGACCTCGACGAGGTGCATGCCAAGCTGGGCGACTGAGCGGCAGGCTAGCTTTCGATCAACCGGTGCAGCGCATCCGCGCGGGCGGGCCAAATCTGTCCGCGGTCGTACCGGTCCAGAACCGTCTGCCGCGCGGCCTTGCCCAAGGATTGCGCACGCGCCTTGTCATCCAGAAGCGACGATATCGCGGCCACTGCGGCCTCAACATCTGTGTGATCCACCAAGACCCCGCTCTGCCCATCGGCAATCGCCTCCCTCACCGCATCATTGTCCGAGGCCACCAACGCGCAGCCAACGCTCATCGCCTCGATCAGCGACCAGGACAGCACGAAAGGCACGGTGAAATAGACATGCAGATCGGTGGCCTGCAGCAGCTGCACGTAATCCGGGTAGGGCAACCTACCCGTAAAATGTACCCGGGACAGGTCAAGGTCGAGCTCTTTGAGCATACGGGCTTTCCAGCTGTCCCCCTCTGGCAGCTTTGCACCGTAGCTCACCCGGTCCTCGCCGCCGATGACAACATGGAGGTGGGGTCTTTGCCCGAGCAAGACAGCGACGGCGCGCATGAAGTCGGGGAAGCCCCGCTGAGGCTCCATCCCGCGGGTCGCGTAGCTGATCACCTCCGCCTCAGGTGGCAGCGTGATGCCCGGCAGGGTCAGCGCGGCATGCGGATCGGGGGCCAGCCGGGCCGCATCCACCCCGTCATGCTCGATCAGCAATTGATCGCGAAGCCTGTCGGGGAACCGCGCGGCCTGGAACTGCGTCGGGCAATACACCGCATCGGCCTGCGCGAGGTCCAACAGGATAGGCGCATTGCGGGCGAGCGCATGGGCGCGGCGGTCCTCCTCCCGGCGGTTGCTTACATCCGCCACCACATCGACAGCGGGCCAGCTGTAGAACCATTCCACATAGGCCACATATTTGCATGCTGGCCAAACCGCCTTGCAAAATGTCCCTGACCCCCAACCCGAATGCGCGAAGACCAGATCAGGCACCAGCCCATCAGCGTCGCGTGCGCGCATCGCCGCATTCGCGAAGGCCTGACCGTTGATCATCGCCTTTTCCAGATCAACGGCGAAGCGGTGCACCCCATCGGCAGGGGCGCGATGGGGTTTCATCTGCAACAGGCGGCAGGACGCGGGCACCTGACCGCTGAGCTTTGTCGTGGCAAAGGTCACATCCCAGCCCTGCTGCGCCAGATACTGCCCGAACGCGCCAAACTGCGCCGGGAAATTCTGGTGCGAGAAGAGAATACTGGGTTTTGCGGTCTGGCTCTTTGGCACCTGTTTGCTCTGTCCTATCCGGCCTTTGTGGTTGGTTGCAGGATCATGCCGTCCCCATCGCTACGGATCCACCCGCATGACGAGGTGTCAGGACCGCCGCTCTGACAGCGGCTAGCTCCGGCATCTGAGGGGCGCTTTAGCGGAAGACGTAGCGGCAATCATACAGCATGCCCAGCGCGTTGCGCTTACAGGCCCGGACCCGACGTTTCTGCCGGGTTTTCTTTACGGCCTTCTTGGGCGGGGTATATTGCGCGACGTTGCCTGCATCCTGCAGCCAGACATCAAGCTGCGCCTGCGACTGGCTTTGCAGCGCCTGCAGCTGCTGGTCGCTGAGATAGCCCGTCGCATCCACCCCGACCGAGGCCTGCCAGGCCGCAAGCGCCGCGCGTGCGCCGCGCCCCATCACACCATCCACCCCGTTCGGATCAAAGCCGCTCACCAGTAGCCGGGCCTGTACGTCGCGGATCACCTGGCGGTCGAGCGTCATCAGCTCTTCGGTCTCGGGCGAGGACGGCAAAAGCGCGGTCGGTGCCAAAAAGGTCGGCAAGACCCCGGCGGGCGGGTCCGCCGCGGGGGCCGTTTCGGGTTGCGCGAGGAATGTCGGGAACGCCGGTGCCTCCCCCGTTTGGCCGGTGCCGTCGCCGGCAGGTGCCGGGGCCACGGGGGTCACGGGGGCCACGGGGGTCGCGGGGATCACTGCCGCTGTTGCCGCGATCGGTGTGACACCCATCTGGCCATCTGCTGCAACCGACAGCATGTAATCGCCTGCCGGGGCCCAACCCAACGGCGCGCAGCTTTCGGCGGCGGTGACTATCCCAAGGTAGTCCACCCGCACATCCGCGCTGGGGGCCGCGGGCGCGATCAGCTCTGGCAGCCCTTGCAATGTGCCATCAGGCAAGACCGTCAGCTTCATCTGCATCGCGGTTTGGCTACGGGGGGCGTAGCCTTGGGCAATGCAGGTGGCCTCGGGGCTTTCCGGCTCGGCCGCGCCAAGCAGGAAGGTTGGCAATTGACCGGCTGGTTGCGCACCGCTTTGCGATCCTGTCTCGGACGCTGTCTGGGCCAGAGCCGGCATTGCAAGCCCCATCAGGCTGGCCACCACATATGCGAAGGCGCTGACCCGTCTGGTTGGATGCTGTCGTGGACGGAAACCGGTCGAACTCTGCATAAATTTCATCCTCAAGATCGTCTTTAGGGCAGCAAGGCACAGGAAAAGCTGGCCCCTCTCACCGCGTTAATGCGCCAAAGGCTAACGCATGATACCGGGGCGGTCCATGCTGGCGATCAGCAAGGCGCAGGATGAGGGGTTGGTCGCTTATTGTCTTGGAGGCGCGCTTGATTGGCGTGCGATAAGCTCGGGGCTGCAATGCAGGCTTTCGCCTGTCTGCGTCTGCGCATTTACAATGGCCGATGCCAGACGGGTGCCCGCCTCTTGCCCGATCCGTCTCGCGGGCAGGCGCACTGTCGTCAAGGCAGGCTCAATCTCGGACGACCCTTTGAAATCGCCGATACCCACCACCGAAATTTCGTCTGGCACCTGCAATCCGCTGGCCTTGGCCCCATAAAGCGCGCCAGTCGCCAGAATATCATTGCCGCAGATCAATGCGGTCGGGCGGTCCGGCTGCCCAAAGAGCTGGCGCGCGTCATTCTTGGACTCCGAGATGCTGTAGACCGTTTCCAACCGCCATTTCTGCGGCACCTTGACCCCCGCCTTTTGCAACGTCTCAAACACGATCTCGCGCCGCGCGAGCGCGCGGTCGTTGCCGCCGGTGGGCGGGAACATGCACGCGACCCGCCTGTGACCAAGGGAGAGGACATGTTCGGCGATCATGCGCCCGGCCAGCTCGTTATCCGCGCCAATCGACGGCAGGCGGGAGGCGGCGGCATAGTTCCACATCAGCACCGTCGGTATGTCTTGGCTGTCCAGCAGCTGGAACACCGCCTCATCATGGTCGAGCCCGGTCAGCACAACGCCATCCACGCGATGTTCCAGGAACTTGCGAAGGACAGCATATTCACGCTGCAGGTCATAACCATGCGATGCCAGCAGGATTGTGAACCCTTGCGCCGCCACCGTGTCCGAGAAGGCCTGCACGACTTCTGCGAAGATTGCATGATCCAGCGTGGGCACAAGCACCCCGATCGTGCCGGAGCGTATGCCATGGATCGTCTGCGCGGCGCGGTTGCGAATGTAGCCGGTGCGCCGCACAGCGATATCTATGCGTTTCCGGGTGGCAGGCTTGAGCAGTTCGGGATGATTAAAGTAACGCGACACGGTCGAGGGCGACACGCGCGCCGCCTTTGCCACCGCGATGATATCGGCTTTTTTCGACTTCTGCTCAGCCACTTAAATCGCCTCGACGCCCAGATTATGAAAACATTTGCAAAACTATTTTCATTGCTTAGCGTGACGGGTCAAGCCTGCGGAGGGCGGCCTGAGTTTGGGAGGAGTTGGGCGCGATGGATTTCCTGTTCTATATGGGCGACGTCTTCACCCCGATCAATTTCGGGCTGTTGCTCCTTGGAACAATTGGCGGGCTGATCCTGGGCGCCACGCCCGGGCTGTCGCCAACGATGGCCGTGGCCCTGTTGATCCCGTTCACCTTCAAGCTCGAGCCGCAGCAAGGTCTGATCCTGCTGGGCGCAGCCTACACATCGACGGTGGCGGGCGGGGCGGTCAGCGCGATTTTGCTCAAGATCCCCGGGGCGCCCGCCAATATCGCAACCACGCTCGACGGGCATACAATGGCGCTGAAGGGCGACGGGGCCAAGGCGCTGCAACTTTCCTTCCTGGCCTCCGCCGTAGGTGGGCTTTTCGGCGTCTTCCTGTTGATCTTCCTGACCCCGGTGCTGGCGCAATGGGCGCTTGCTTTTGGGCCGTCGCATTTGTTCTGGCTGGCCATTCTGGGCGTGACGGTCATTGGCACGCTCGATTCCAGCTCGGTCGTCAAAGGGCTGTTGTCGGGCTGCATCGGGCTTTGGCTCGCAACCATTGGCTTTGACGATATCATGGGCGCGCAGCGGTTCATCTTCCACCCGGCGGTCAGCGGGGGCATCAACGTCATCCCCGCGCTCATTGGGCTGTTTGCCATCCCGCAGGTGATCACGATGTTCACCAAGGGCCGCTCCGGCGACGATGCGGAGGTCATCAAGGTCAAGAAACACTCGATCCGGCTGGCCATCATTGAGGTCCTCAAACGCAAGACCGCGCTCGCCATTGGCACGATCACCGGCTCGATCATCGGGCTGATCCCCGGCGTCGGCGGGCAGATTGCCGGGCTGGTGGCCTATGACCAATCAAAGAAGTTCAGCCGGGAAAGCGAGAAATTCGGCACCGGCCATAGCGAGGGGGTGATCGCCGCCGAAAGCGCCAATAATGCGATGGTCGGCCCCTCGCTGGTGCCGCTGCTGACTTTGTCGATCCCCGGCTCCCCCACCGCTGCCGTGCTGCTGGGCGGGCTGCTGATCCACGGGATATTCCCGGGGCCAGACCTGTTTATCAATTACCCGCAAGTGGCCTGGACGTTTATCGATTCAATGCTGATCGGCCAGGTTTTGATGTGCATCTTCGGGCTCTACATCGCGGGGCTGGCTGCCAGTGTCGCGCGGGTGCCGCATGCGGTGATGGCGGCCGTCGTGCTGGGGCTGGCGGTGTTTGGCAGCTACTCCGTCCAGAATTCGATGGGCGATGTCTATGTCATGGCGACGCTGGGCGTGGCCATGTATTTTCTCGAACGGTTCGGATTCTCGGCCGCACCTCTGGTGCTGGGGCTGATCCTCGGGCCAATTGCGGAAGCCAACTTTATCCAAGGCTCGATGATCGCCAATGCAACCGTGGGCACGGGCACCTACTTCTTCACGGGCTGGCTGAACTGGCTGCTGATCGGCATCGTCATCGCATCGATCAGCTACTCCGTCTGGATGGAGGTCATGGCGCGCCGCTACACCACCAAAGACGACGCCATCGCCAAAGAGGAGGCGCTGTCATGACCGACCTGCCCCGCAGCCAGCATATCGTGGCGTCCGGCCTGATCGCCGCCGTGGGCGTCACCATCGCCTATATCAGTTTCACTCAACAGCCTGCGGATGCGTTTATCTTTCCGCGTCTGATCTCGTCGGTCTTTGCGGTGCTGGCGATCTGGACCTTTGCCAAGGCGCTGATGGGGCGCACCAAGGTCGGCAACGGCATCAGCGGGCGGGCCATGCGCAACATGGCGCCCGGGCTTGCTGTGGCGCTGATCTATGTCTTCTGGGCGGCCAAAGCCTTGGGTTTCTACACCGCCACGGCGATGGCCTTCTTCATATTGCTGTCGCTCTACGACCCGGCCCCGCATGCCCGGCTGAAAAGCTGGCTCAAACGTATCGCAATCACCGCCGGGTTCATGGCGGTCATGTATGGTCTCTTCGCGCAAGTGCTGAACGTCTTCACGCCGCGAGAGATTTTCTTCTGAACCGCAGCAGCGGCAGACCTAACCGCAGACTTAACCCTAGGGAGGAAAGACGATGAAGAAATGGATTGCAGGGGCCGCACTGGCCTTGGCGACAGCAACGACCGGCGCGGCATATGCCGATGGCCATGCAAGCTATCCCGAGCGCCCCATCATGATGATGGTCAGCTACGGCGCGGGCGGGGCCACCGACTTTCAGGCGCGCATCGTGACGATGACCGCAGGCAACGAGGATGCGCTGGGCATGCCGATTGCCATCGTTAACCGTCCCGGTGCGGGCGGGCGTGTCGGCTGGAACTGGTTCGCCTCCGAGGCGGAGGCAGATGGCTACACGCTGGGCGCCTATAACATTCCGCATTTCATCGCGCAGTCGATTGAAGGCGGCGTGACCTACTCTGCTGAAAGCTTCGAGCCGATTGCCAACTGGGGCGCGGACCCGGCCGTCTTCGTCGTGGGCGCGGATAGCGACTTCAACTCCATGGCGGATGTCGTGGACTACGCCAAGGCCAACCCCGGCGGGCTGACATTCTCGGGTGCAGGGCTGTTTGTCGGCCACCACATCGCCGCCTTGCAGCTTGAGAAAGCCGCAGGCGTGAAGCTGGCCTACATCCCCAATAATGCAGGTGGCGCGGGCGCGATGCGCGCCGTGATCGCGGGCGAGGTTCTGGGCGGGGTGAACAACCTGTCTGACGCCTTCCGCGCGCAGGCCGCAGGCAATGTCAAAATCCTTGGCGTGTTTGATCTGGAGCGCAACGCCGAGTTCCTGCCTGACGTGCCCACAATGAAAGAGCAGGGCTTTGACATTGACAATGCCAGCGTGAACTTCCGGGGCATTATGGTGCCCAAAGGCACGCCGCAGCCGATCATCGACAAGCTGGCCGCCACCGTGCCCGCGATGTTCGAAAACAGCCGCGTACAAAGCCGGATGGCCGCTGGTGGCTCGCCAATGCATATCATGACCCGCGACGAAGTGCTCGAGATGTGGGCCGCGCGTCAGGAGACGCTGAAAGACCTGCTGGCAGGCCTCTAAACAAACCCGCGCGGCGTCCACGCCCTGGATGCCGCGCGACGTTTTTACAGGACAGATGACATGAACAGTGTTGATCCCATCGCCGAGGTTGAAGCCATCGTTGCGCGCGCCCGGACGGCTCAAGAGGCCTTTGAGCGGGGCGGATCGCAGCAAGCCTATGACCGCGCGGCCCAGGCCGCCGCCTGGGCCATTATGGAGCCCTCCCGCAACCAGCATCTGGCCACGCTTGCGGTCGAGACCACGGGGCTGGGCAACGTTCCCGACAAGATCACCAAGAACCACCGCAAAACGCTGGGCCTGATGCGCGACATCAAAGACGCGCGCACCCATGGCGTGATCAGCGATGACCCTGCAACCGGCATCACCGAGATCGCCCGCCCCATCGGGGTGATTGGCGCCGTTGTGCCCTCGACCAACCCCGGTGCGACGCCTGCCAACAACATCATCAACGGGCTGAAATGCGGCAACGCCATTGTGGTGTCGCCCTCTCCCAAAGGGGTGGCGACCTGCGAGGCGCTTTTAGGCTACATCCATGCCGAGTTTGACAAGCTGGGGATCGACCGCGATCTGGTGCAGATGATCCCCGGGCGCGGCTCGAAAGAAAAGACCCAGCGGCTGCTGGAAATCTCTGACCTGATCGTGGTCACCGGCAGCCAGAACAACGTCAGACGCGCCTATACGTCTGGCACCCCTGCCCATGCGGTGGGCGCTGGTAATGTCGCCGTGATCGTGGATGAAACCGCCGATCTGCCCGCCGCCGCCGAGAAGATCAGAGCCTCCAAAACCTTCGACAATGCGACCTCCTGTTCGTCCGAAAATGCCGTCGTAGTGGTCGATGCCATCTATGACGCCTTCGCCGCCGAAATGGCCCGCACCGGCGGCGCGCTGATCACGGATGAGACGAAAGTGACCGGCACGCTTTGGGTCAAGGGCCACCTGAACCCGCAGGCCATTGCACAGGATGCCGAGAAGATGATCGCGGCCCTCGGGCTGTCGGATGAAGTTCCGGCAGGCATCCAATATCTGGCGGTAGAGACCACCGGCATCGGCCCCGACCATCCGCTTTCCGGCGAAAAGCTCAGCCGGGTGCTGACCGTCTACCGCGCGGCCGATTTCAACGAGGCCTTGCGCATCACCCGCGACATCCAGCTGCATCAGGGCGCGGGGCATTCGGTGGGCATCCACACGGCTGATGCAGACCGGCCCATGGCGCTGGCAAAGGCCATCCCGACCAGCCGGGTGATCGTCAATCAGGCCCACACATTCGCCACCGGCGGCTCTTTCACCAACGGGATGCCGTTTTCGCTGTCGATGGGCTGCGGCAGCTGGGGCGGCAATTCCATCGACACCAATCTGCATTGGCGGCATTTCCTGCAATCGACCAAAATTGTCCGCGAAATCCCGGCCAATGAGCCCGCTTTGGAGGATATTTTTGCCGACTATTGGGAGGAGGCCGGGCAATGATCTTCGACCCGGCAACCCCTCCCGCAGGCACGGTGCGCGACTGGCTTGATGCCCGCGCCCAGACGGGCGGCGTGGGCATGGTCTTTCCTGAGACAGGCGACACGCTGAGCTGGCGCGCGCTGCGCGACAGGGCGCGCGATCTGGCAGAACGGCTGACCGGGCTTGGCATTGCGCAGGGCGAAAGCGTGGCCATCATCCACCCCAACGGACAAAGCGGCGTGCTGGCGCTTTACGCCGCGCTTTATGGCGGGTTTCGCGCCACCATGATCAACCTTGCCGCCGGGCCGGACGCAATTGCCTATGCACTGAGCCATAGCGGCGCGCGCTACGCATTCGTCCATGACAGCCAGGCAGAGATGTTTGACCGCATAGCGCCCAAGGGGCTGCAGCGCATCACGCCTGACCTGCTCAAAGTCCGTCAGGAGATCGCCAGTATCACCCCCAGCCAGCACGCGCTGTTGATGTATACCTCCGGCACGACGGGCCAGCCGAAAGGGGTGGTTCATACCCATGCAAGCCTTTTGGCCGGGGGCTGGACCGCTGCTGTGGCGCATGCGCTGACGCCACAGGATCGCGGCTTCTGCGTGCTGCCGATTTACCATATCAACGGGCTCTGCGTGACGGTGATGGGGGCGCTGATCTCTGGCGGGTCGCTGGCGATGAGCGCCAAATTTTCGGCCAGAAAATTCTGGGCGCAGGTCGACAGCTGCGAGGTCAGCTGGTTCTCGGTCGTGCCCACAATTATCAGCCACCTGCTGCATAGCGAGACCAACCCAAGCCCAGCGGCGCGCGCGCGGTTGCGCTTCGGCCGGTCGGCCTCCTCCGCGCTTGCCGTCGAGACGCAGACCGCCTTTGAGGAGCGTTTTCACGTCCCCATCATCGAGACGATGGGCCTGACAGAGACCGCCGCGCAGATCCTGTCCAACCCGTTGCCACCCGGCACGCGAAAGATCGGCTCCCCCGGTGTGGCCTATGGCAATGAGCTGCGCATTCTGACGCAAGCTTTGGAAGAGGCACCGCCCTTTCAGGAAGGCGAGATTGCGGTGCGCGGGCCCAATGTGATGCTGGAATACCTGCACAATCCCGAGGCCACGGCGAAGACCTTTGCTGGCGGTTGGCTCAGGACAGGCGATCTGGGGCATGTGGATGAAGACGGCTACGTCTTTGTGACCGGGCGTCTGAAAGAGCTGATCATCAAGGGCGGCGAGAACATCGCGCCGCGCGAGATTGACGAGGTGCTTTATTCCGAGCCCGACATCATCGAGGCCGCAGCCTTCGCCCGGCCCTGCACAAGCTATGGCGAGACGGTTGAGGCGGCGGTCAGCGTGAAGCCCGGCTCCACCCTGTCGGAGGCTGCCCTGATCGCGCTGTGTCAGGAACGGCTGGGCGCGTTCAAAGCCCCCGACAGCATCCACTTCCTTAGCGAGTTGCCTAAGGGACCGTCTGGCAAGATCCAGCGCCTGAAACTCGCGGCGATGATCTGAGCTGGCCTCTCGGCTGCGGACATCAAGGCCCTGGCGGGTCTGATCAGGCCCTTTCGCCATGCAGCTTCAGGATCTCGATCACCATGGCCGCCGTCCAGGTGAACTGGCCGCCGCCGCAAGGCTCTGCCGTGATCGGGTCATAATATTCCGCAAAGCCGCTTTCCCGGATCAGCGTGACGCTGTCCTTGCGGATGCGGTCGGCGGTCGCGGATTGCCCGGCCCGGTCCAGCCCATTGGCAATCATGGTGTTCACAATCAGCCAGATCGGCCCCCGCCAGTAGCGCAGGCTGTCAAACTCGGGCGCGCCCGGGTCATGGCTTGGCACCAGAAATGTCGAGCGGGTGGCGAGGTCCTCAATCCGCGCGGCCAGTGCCGCCCCCCTCGCCTCGGAAATCGGGGCGAAGGCTGCAAGGATCCCCGCGATCGAGGGGCTCGGGATCAATTGTCCGGTGGACCGGTCGAGGCACAGATATTGTCCGTGTGTGTCGCTCCACAATGTCTCCAATGCGCTGACGCCCGCTTCGGCCCGGGCCCGCGCGCGTTCCGCGATCTCGGGCTCCCCCAGCGCCTCCGCCAAATCGGCCAGATCGGCGCAGGACCGCAGCAGGATTGCGTTGAAGCCCGGGTCCACAATCCGAAAGGGAGACGCGTCATGCAGCTTGTCATTGTCCCATCCCAGCGAGCGGAATTGTTGCACCAGCCAGATGTAGCGCTTGTATTGCTCATCCGTAGGCCGGTGCGACGGATCCGCATGTTGCGTATCGCGCCGTTGGAACGGCATGACACCATCGGTGGGCACATTTGCAAAAGGCCCGTCCCAATCGACGGAGTTGTCCCGCCCGGATTCCCACGGGTGGATGATCGCAACAAGACCCGTGCTTTCGGGGTCCCGGCAGCGGAAGAACCATTCATGCCAGGCATGAATGCGCGGCAACAGATCGCGCACGCGGGCCTCGGCCAATTCGCGGTCCCGCGCCCGGTCAAAGATGCGTTTGACGGCGAACCCGGCTACGGCAGGCTGCGTGATGCCCGAGGTCGGCACCGGGCGCTGTGTGTCCCAGACCTCGGGGCCCGGGAAATAGCCCTCGTCATGCTCATGAAAGATGATATGCGGCACCATGCCGTCCTCCCATTGATGGGCGAACAGGGTGTCGATCTCGGTCCAGGCGCGCGCTTCATCGAAATGCGAAAAGCCCAGCGCGGACAGGGCGCTGTCCCAGTTCCACTGGAACGGATAAAGCCCGGAGGTCGGGACGGTATAGCCCCCCCGGTCATTGAGCCGCATGACATTGATAGCATCCTGGATCAGACTGTCGCTCATGGAGGGCCTCACGCTACGGCTAGGGTTGTTTCTGGGTCAAACCAGCGGATCCGGTCAGGCGTCGGCCTCAACTTCAGCGTGTCGCCCGGCCTGACCTGCATATCGCTGTCAAGCACGGCGCGAAACAGCCTGCCATCCAGATCGCAGGTTACCAAAAGATGCGCGCCCAGGGGTTCAACCACTTTGGCAATGGCGGGCAACCCGTCCTCGGAAATGGTCATATCCTCGGGGCGAATGGCGAATTGCAGGGGCGACGTGACCGCCAGAGGCCCGTCGAACACATGGCCTGCGACCGAAAACTTGCCGCCGCCCTGCGGGACCGCGTCAAGGAAGTTCATCGGCGGGTTCCCGATAAAGCCCGCGACGAATTCGGCGGCAGGGTTGCGGTAAACCTCGATGGGGGAGGCCGCCTGCACGATCTTACCCTGATGCATCACGCTGATGCGATCCGCCATGCTCATCGCCTCGACCTGATCATGGGTTACATAGATCGCGGTGGTTTTGCTTTCACCCAGGACGCCTTTGAGCTCGGCGCGCATCTCCATCCGCAAAAGCGCATCGAGATTAGACAGCGGCTCGTCCATCAAGATCACATCAGGCTCCATCGCAAGCGCCCGGGCCACGGCCACACGCTGACGCTGCCCGCCCGACAGCTCGCCCGAATAGCGTTTCAGCAGCTCTTCGATATGCATCAGCGCAGCGGTGCGTTCGACCCGGCGTGTGACCTCGTCATTGGGCAGCTTCTGCATTCGGAGCCCAAAGCCGATATTCTCGAACACGGTCAGATGCGGGAAGACGGCGTAGTTTTGAAAGACCATGGCAATCCCGCGATCTTTGGGCGGCAGATGGTCGATCCGCTTGCCGCCGATCCAGACCTCGCCCTCGCTGGCCGTTTCCAGGCCGCAGATGATGCGCAGCAGGGTCGACTTGCCGCAGCCCGAGGCCCCCAGCAGCACCATGAATTCCTGGTCGTCAATCGTCAGGTTGATGTCGTGAAGGGCCTGATAGTCACCGAAGCGCTTCGCGACGTTCTTGATTTCGATAACAGCCATGTGTTTCAGGCTCCCTGATCTGGCAAACGCGACGTTAGCGGTTGGCGATGCCCCACATCGCAAAGAGATATTTCCGCACAGCAAAGATGAAGATCAGCGCCGGTACGACAAGAATGAAGCCGCCCGCAAATTTCAGGTGCAACGGCGATGTGTCGAGGTTCTGCAGCAGGAACGCGGTCAGCGTCCGGTTCTCGATGGTCAGCACGGCGGCGGCGAAGACCTCGTTCCATGAGATCACGAAGGCAAAGATCGCAGAGGCCGTGATGCCCGGAAGCACCAGCGGCAGGATCACCTTCTGAAAGGCCGTCAGCCGGGTGCAGCCCAGCGTCCAGGCGGCCTCCTCCAGCTCAATCGGGATCCCCGAAAAAAGCGAGTAGGTGATCAGCACCGCAAATGGGATGGCCAGCGTGGTATGGACCAAGGCGAGCCCGAAGACCGTGTCATCGATCCCCACCCGGATGAACATCACAGCCAGCGGCAAGGCCAGCAACGGCAGCGGAAAGGCCCGCGTGAGCAGGATCAGCAGGCGAAACAGCTCCTTGCCGCGGAACTCGAACCGGGACAGCGCATAGCCTGCAGGCGCCCCAATGGTGATGGACATCACCATCGTCAGGGCCGCCACAAAGATCGAGTTCTTCAACGCCGTCAGGATCCCCGCGAAATTTGCAAAGAAGGTCAGGCTGCCCAGGTCAAATTCGGGGAAGAATTTCTTGGGATAGGCATTCACCGCCTCGGGCGAGCTGAGCGTGTTGATCAGCAGAAAATAAAGCGGCACCAAGACCCAGGCACATAGCAGCACGACCGCCGCCACATAGACAAACCGCCCAGCCTTGCGGGTGTCAACGCCACCCTCGACGGTATCGGTGGAGAGAGCGCTCATATCGTGGCTCCTTTCGGGACGCGCAGCAGGCGCAGTATGATCAGGGTGAAGGCAATGGAGATCGCCAGGATGATCAAAGCAATCGCCGCCGCCGCCCCACCATTGAGAAGCTCAAATTGGTAGGTATAGGTCTCGCCCATAAGCACCGGGAACAGCGTGCCGCCCAGCGCTTGCACGACGGCAAACACCTCGAAAGCCAGGATGACCCGCAACACCAGCGCGGTTTGCAGCGAGGGCCGCAACATCGGCAGGGTGATCTTGACGAAGCGCTGCCAGGCTGAGGCGCCAAAGACCTCGCCCGCCTCGTAATATTCCTTGGGGATCAGGCCAATGCCTGCCACCAGGATCACCAGCATGATGGCAGTTGCCCTCCAGATCTCGGCCAGCATGATGGCCACGAAGACCATCACCGGGCTGGTATAGCTGAGGAAGTTGGTCGGGCGGTCGACCAGACCAAGCCCCCCCATCATCGAGTTGAGGAAGCCTGACTGCTCGAAGATTGCCAACCAGATGATCCCTGCCGCCAGGTCGGAAATGCCCAAAGGGATCGTCCAGACATAGAGCACAAGGTCACGGCCACGCTGCATCCGGTTGACCATCGTGGCCATTAGCAGCGCCAGGGCCAGTTGCACCGGCACCACAGCAATCGCCAGCAAAAAGGTGTTGCGCAGCGAGATCGGGAATTTCCAATGGGAGGTCACGTCCCGGAAGTTGTCCAAGGTAAAGCCAGACCCGGTGCCAAACGCCTGCTGTGCAACCAAAACGAACGGATAGAGGAAGAACAGGCACAAAAAGAGCGTGACCGGCAAGATCAAGACATAGGGCAGTAATCGCGGGTTCATCAGACCGCTCCCCTTCTTTGACGCCTGGGCGCAAGTGATCAATTTTTGGCTAGAGCCCTGGCCAACCTGCCCGAGCGGTGTTGGGGGCGCATCTTTGGCAAAGCGCCCCCAATCGGAAGATTACTCTACCGGGCAGGCGCCCTCAGATGGGGCATCAGGTGCCCAGCATGGCGCGCCGGTTTCTTCCATGATGCTGACCAGCGTTTGTTTCTGATCCTCAAGCACGGCCGCGATGGGCTGGCCTGCCAGAACGATCCGCTCGAACGTGTCGACGAAGACGCGGTTAAAATCACCGCCCTTGTCGCCAAGCCCTGCGGGCAGCAGGCCCGGATTGGCATCGGCTGACGCGCTCATGGTCGCAACGGCAGAGCCCGCGGCCTGCACGGCAGGTGGCAGATCGTCAGGCAAATCCACATCGACGACCGGGAAGAAGTTGGTCGCCCGCAGCGTGGCGATCTGCGTTTCTGGCTTGAGCATATGCGCGACAAGGGTTTTTGCCGCCTCCATATCAGGCGCGGTGCGTGGGATCGCCACACCGGCGATCACCGGCATGAAACCCCGCCCCTCGGGGCCCGCGGGCGCGGGGAAAGCCACGAAGTCATCGGGGCGCTCGTTGAATGCCGCCGCCAGACGCGAGGTGTGGTCAAATGCGATCCAGACATCCTCGTTCAGCAGCTGTTCCTGCAAGAAGGAAAAGTTGGTGGAGCCGGGGTTCGTCACCGCCCAAAGCTCTTTCATCTTTTCCCAGGCCGTCACCGCCTTGTCCGAGGCGAAGGTCCGCACCACGCCATTGGTGTAGGACGGATAGAGATAGCCTTGGAAGAAACGGTGCTTCAGGCCTTTGGGGCCTGCGGGGAAGCCAAACTTGGCCTCGCCAGTGGCCTCCATCACATTGGCGGACCACGCGATCAGCTGGTCATATGTCAGCGTGTTGATATCGGCCCCCTCGGGCAGATGCTCCAGCGCTTTCTTGTTGGCGGCCATGATGTAGCTGGCCTGCATCCAGGGGATGTATTGCGACGTATCCGTGCCCAGCTTGGCGAGGTCGTTGAACGTGTCGCTTGCGGCACCCAGCCCAAGATCGCCCAGATCAACAAGATCGTCGGGGTTCATGGCCGAGAAATCGCCATGCAGCGCACCCAGCACGCCAATTGTGCCGGAGTTGGCCTGCAGCTCGGCGTTCAGGCGGGTCAGCCACGGGCCGCCATCATTTGGCTGATAATCAACATCGCCCGCCCCGGACAGGACCTGCTCCCGCATGGCCTGCGCCTCTTCCACGGGCTTGGCTTGGGTTGACCAGAATAGAACTTCGGCTTGCGCAGCCCCGGCTCCGACGAGAAGCGCGATGCCGGATGCGGCTGCCGCGATCTTTGAACGTAGATACATTGAATCCTCCCAGTTTATGTGGGGGCCGCTGCCCTCCTGGCCAGGCCCCTCTGCGATCAACCTGCCGAGCGCTCTTGATCTTCGACTCGTCATGATCTCGGATCAAACATGATATAACGATATATCTTCCGTCAATAAAATTCTCGATCCACTTGCAGGAAGGTACAATAATCCGCTTATTTCCCTTGATTTTCTGCCGAAATTATATGCAGCTTCGATAGAACGATATATCATATGGTGGCGTATTTGACCGAAAAGCCGACACTCTCCAGCGTTGCCCAAGAGGCAGGAGTCTCCGTCCCGACGGTCAGCCAGGTCATGCGCGGCACCGGACGTATCTCGAAGGAGACGCGGACCAAAGTGCTCAAGGCCGCCAAGCGGCTGCACTATATCCCAAACTCCCGCGCTGCTGCGATGCGGTCAGGGGAGAACCGCGAGATCGGCTTTGTCATCAATCAGCTGTCCAACCCGTTCAATGCGGAAGTCATCAGCGGCGTGGTCGACCTGCTGGAGGCTGAGGGGTACCTCGTCTCAGCCCTCGACACGCGCGATGACGCCGCGCGCCAAAGCCAGCAATTGGAGGCGTTCATTCGCAACGGCCGTGGCGGGCTGTTATGGGTCCCTGCCAAAGACACCACGCCCGAAACGGTGGAGCTGCTCAAAGCCCACCGGATGCCGACAGTGACCTTCCTGCGGCCCATCTCGCCCGAGCTCGATCATGTCGGCATCCGCAATGCCGACGCGACCTCTGCCGCGACCGCGCATCTTGCCGGGCTCGGCCACCGTAACATCGCCTATTTTGGCGGCACTGACATGACCTCGGTTCGGCGGGAACGCATCGACGGCTACACCCGCACCATGCAGTCGCTGGGCCTGGGCACGCCGGTTGCCTGGCCCTCAGCCGACCGAAAGGAGGCCGGGCTACAGGCCTTTATAGAGCTGATCGAGGCCCATCCCGAGACAACCGCAATCGTGTGCAACGGGGATATGGTGGCTTTGGGGGCCTGCCTTGCGCTGAACCGGCTGGGTCTGACGCCCGGCAAAGAGATCTCGGTCATCGGCTTTGACGATGTGGAAGAGGCGGCGGTCGCAATCCCGCCGCTGACCACCATGGCCGTCTCCCCCGCTTTGCTGGGACGCAGGCTTGCGCGGGTGATCCTTGATCGCATCCGGGACCCCGATATGCCGCCGACCACGTCAGAGGTCACGGCCAGCCTGACGATGCGCCGCACAACTGGCGCGCTGTTTGACGCGATGCCGAAAAAAGCCCGCCTGCAGGTCGGGCCCTAACGGTCCGTAAACGTGCTGTCAGATAGGTTTCAGTGAGTCCAAACGCCCCGGCGGCCTGTGGCGAAATTCTCGCCATACCCGCCCGGCCGGATCACCGGCTTGCGCTTCTTGGGCTCGGTGACGGTGGCGGTGATGCCTTTGGCCTCCGCATAGCTCAAAGCCGCCTCCTTGCTGTCAAACCGCATGCGCACCTGCGCCTGCGTGTCGCTTGACGAGGTCCAGCCCATCAGCGGATCCACGTCGCGGCCCGTGTCATTGACAAATTCCAGCACCCAGCCCTTGGTCTTGGCCTGCCCCGAGGACATGGCGGTTTTGGCGGGTTGGTAAATGCGTGCGCGCATAGCGATATGCTCCGATGTTTGCTTGTCGTGTTATCGAAGAAGCTCGGCATCTTGGCAAGATGCCTTAATGGACAATTCGCAACGGTCGACGATCAACACCAACGCCAGGCCCATACAGAAGTCATCGCAGACCCGCGAACCCTAGGCCGCGTCAATATCGCAAGATACTGTTTTTTCCTCGATACGTCCGCTGGTTGGACATCTTGGGCAAAATTTGTTCCCAGTGGCACGCCGTGTCCGCAAGACAACCTTTCAGCGCGGCCTTGGTCTTCTCTGGAGCCCGCTGATACCAGTCACCTTCGAAGTGACCTGCAACGTCCATCATTTCCCTCAAATTCCAATGGAGGCTGTTATCCGCAACCGCAAGAGACGCCTCAAAGACAGCAAATATCTCGCCGGATCGCCCCGTGTCATCATAATTCGACTTGATCCGATACAGCGTCTCAAGGTGCATCCAATCGTCACGATGATCCTGCCCTTCTCGGGTATCTATCAATTTAAGCGCTTCTTCATATGACGCGAGCGCTTGATCACGATCACCCAGCGCGGCGAGAATGTTTCCACGCCAAAGCCACATTTCGCTGTTCAAAGGGGCCGTTTCCAGCCAAGCATTTAGCATGATCAGAGCTTTCTCAAGATCGCCCATTTTGACCAGTGTGAGAACCGTTTCCTCTGCTATCTTCTCCGACAAAAGTGTAAAATGGTTCGCGACGCTGATCACTTCTTTGCTTGCACAGCTCTTTCCGTTGTCCCTAAGTTTCTTGCTGCGGGCAATCTGGCCCTGCCGCACCTTTTGGTAGTGCCCCCTCGGTTGGAAGATTAGACCCAGCTCATCTATCGCGGCCTCAAGCTCACCCGCTCTGACCTTAAGTCTGGCGCGTTGCAGTATCAGAAACTCTGGCTGATCGGTTATTTTGATGAGGCGGTCAAGAATACGGATCGCTTCGCGGTATTCGTTCCCTTCGGCGGCGGCCAGATGCTTTGACACTAATATTCGTATTTCGTACCGCTGTTCTGGGTCATCTAATGGGGAAAGAGTATCTTTCCCCTCTCGGGCCAGTCTCTCAATCGGGTAGACGATTTGCCGAACCCGGCGAAGTGCATGACAGTAATCCGGATCGCGTTCCAACGCCGCGCCGAGATCCGCAATAGCCGCATCTAGGTCACCTAGCTCAAGGTGAAGTCGTCCACGCCAAGACCAGGTCCACGCAGAATCCGCTCCCAAATCAATTGCGGTGTTAATGTCGTGCAAGGCACCCGGCCGGTCATCAAGTTTGCTGCGCAGGAATGCACGGTCCTTCCAGACATCTACAAGGTTTGCGTTTCCATCATCCGTTGCAACCGCCTCATTGAGAACCTCAAGCGCCCCGACATAGTCTTTTTGCGCAATAAGATTGTCGGCTCTCTTCTGCAGTGCAGGAAGGTCGGTGAGGTTCGCATCGCCGGGCGCGGCGATTGCCAGCGCGCCACCCGCAGCTTTCGTTGATAAACCGGGCAGTTTTTCTTTCAGCGACGGGAGGGAAAGCACTGCAGCGGCGCAGGCAAGCACCAAGCCCGAAACAATATAAAGCGGCTTCATCTAAATCTCTTTGTCAGCTTCAAAGCGCCCCACTTACTGGCATGGCGGTCTGTCTCCTAGAAATATGGCAATAGTGGGACTATGAGCGCGGCTGGCGTCTCCAGCCTTCAGCCCCGCTGTCACGGGCCGGCAGAAGATGGCCCGACATCCTGACATCCCGTGTCAGGAGACCGCGCCCTCTTGAAGACCGCGCCTGTCGTATCATCTATGTTAGCTGCCAGAGGGGAATCGCCAAATGCACAACAACTCGCCCGAAGCCATGCCGGCGCAGCAGCCGATCCTGAGCAACCCGGCCCCGGACGTGAAGACCCGCGACAAGCTGGAGGGCGGCAAGCTCTTCAAGCTTGAGACGGAGTTTCAACCCGCAGGCGACCAGCCCACCGCTATCGCGGAGCTCAAGGCAGGCATCAACGAGGGCGAGCGCGATCAGGTGCTGCTGGGGGCCACCGGCACCGGCAAGACCTTCACCATGGCCAAGCTGATCGAGGAAACCCAGCGCCCCGCCATCATCCTGGCCCCGAACAAGACGCTGGCCGCGCAGCTCTACGGTGAATTCAAAGGCTTCTTCCCCGAGAACGCGGTGGAATATTTCGTCAGCTACTACGACTACTACCAGCCAGAGGCCTATGTCGCGCGGTCGGACACCTATATCGAGAAGGAATCCCAGATCAACGAGCAGATCGACCGGATGCGCCACTCCGCCACAAGGGCGCTTCTGGAACGCGACGACGTCATCATCGTGGCCTCGGTCTCTTGCATCTACGGTATTGGCTCGGTGGAAACCTACGGCGCGATGACCCAAGACCTGCATGCAGGCCAGGAATATGACCAACGCAAGGTCATGGCCGATCTTGTGGCGCAGCAATATCGCCGCAACGATCAGGCCTTCCAGCGCGGCACTTTCCGGGTGCGCGGCGACAGTCTTGAGGTCTGGCCCGCCCACCTTGATGACCGCGCCTGGCGCATGTCCTTCTTCGGGGAGGAGCTTGAGGCCATCGTCGAATTCGACCCGCTGACGGGTCAGAAAACCGACACGTTCGAACGCGTCCGCATCTACGCCAACTCGCATTACGTCACGCCCCGCCCGACCATGCAGCAGGCCATCAAAGGCATCAAAGCCGAGCTTGGGGTGCGGCTGAAGCAGCTGATCGATGACGGCAAGCTTCTCGAAGCCCAGCGGCTGGAACAGCGCACCAATTTCGACCTCGAAATGCTGGAGGCCACCGGCGTGTGCAACGGGATCGAAAACTACTCCCGCTACCTCACCGGCCGCGCGCCGGGCGAGCCGCCCCCGACCCTGTTCGAATTCATTCCCGATAATGCCATCGTCTTTGCCGACGAAAGCCACGTCTCCGTCCCGCAAATCGGCGGCATGTACCGGGGCGACTACCGGCGCAAATTCACGCTGGCCGAACACGGCTTCCGGCTGCCCTCCTGCATGGACAACCGGCCCCTCAAGTTCGAGGAATGGGACGCCATGCGCCCGCAATCCGTCTTCGTCTCCGCCACCCCTGCATCGTGGGAGATTGAGCAGACGGGCGGTGTTTTCGTCGAACAGATCATCCGGCCAACCGGGCTGCTGGACCCCATCATCGAAATCCGGCCCGTCGAGACGCAGGTTGATGATGTGATGGATGAAATCCGCCGCGTGTCCAAGCAAGGCTACCGCACGCTCGTCACCACGCTCACCAAGCGCATGGCCGAGGACCTGACCGAATATCTGCACGAGCAGGGCATAAAAGTCCGCTACATGCATTCCGACATCGACACGATCGAGCGGATCGAAATCCTGCGCGACCTGCGCCTCGGCGCGTTCGACGTGCTCATCGGCATCAACCTGTTGCGCGAAGGGCTCGACATCCCCGAATGCGGCCTCGTCGCCATCCTCGATGCCGACAAGGAAGGCTTCCTGCGCTCTGAAACCTCGCTGATCCAAACCGTCGGCCGCGCCGCGCGCAACGCCGACGGCCGCGTCATCATGTATGCCGACAAGATCACCGGCTCGATGGAGCGCGCAATGGGCGAGACCGAGCGCCGCCGCGCCAAGCAAATCGCCTATAATGAGGAGCACGGGATCACGCCCGAAACCGTCAAGAAAAACGTCGAGGACGTCCTCGCCGGCCTCTACAAAGGCGACGTCGACATGAACCGCGTCACCGCCACCATCGACGCCCCCGCCGGTGCGAACTTGCAAGCCGTGCTAGATGGGTTGAGAACCGACATGCGCAAGGCGGCGGAGAACCTCGAATTCGAAGAAGCAGCAAGGCTGCGCGACGAGGTCAAGCGTCTGGAAACGGTGGATCT
>CAYLVP010000026.1:0-3439 GCA_964387155.1 uncultured Rhodobacterales bacterium
AGCAAGACGATCACCCCGGCTGCGAAAATCATCGCCGCCGTTCCGGTTTCAAGAATGCCGTCCTCGGGAATGAAGGAATTTCTGAAATACTCTTCGTCAACGGTTGCGATGTAGAACCCGGCACCGACCACAGCCAGCATGACGCCGTAAGCCAATAGCTCGACGAGGGTCAGGTCTGTCCGCGTGCCCTTATCCATCCCGTTCCTTCCGTCCTACATGTGCCAGGCCTGCGCGATTGCCCCGCAACCCGGACCCCGCCTAAAGCTGGGCCATGACCTCGTCGGAGGCCTCAAAATTGGCCGTGACATTCTGGATGTCATCGTCATCCTCAAGGGCGTCCATCAGGCGCATCAGCTTTTGCATGCCTTCCAAGTCAAGCTCCGTCGTCGTAGTGGGCTGCCATATCAGCTTGGTGGACTCGCTCTCGCCCAGCTCGGCCTCCAGCGCGGTAGAGACGGCATTCAGATCAGTATCCGCGCAGATGATGACGTGGCCATCCTCAGAGCTTTCGCAATCCTCTGCCCCCGCCTCAATGGCGGCCATCATTACGGTGTCAGCGTCGCCGACAGAGGCCGGATAAAGGACCTGCCCCTTGCGGTCGAACATGAACCCCACCGAGCCGGTCTCGCCAAGGTTGCCGCCATTCTTCGAAAAGGTCGAACGCACGGTCGAGGCGGTGCGGTTCTTGTTGTCGGTCATCGCCTCCACGATCACCGCAACGCCGCCGGGGCCGTAGCCCTCATAACGGATTTCGTCGTAATTCTCGGCGTCCCCGCCCTGGGATTTCTTGATGGCACGGTCGATCACGTCCTTGGGGACGGATTGCGACTTGGCCTCTTTCACCGCGAGGCGCAGGCGCGGGTTCTTTTCGGGATCGGGGTCGCCCATCTTGGCGGCCACCGTGATCTCCTTGGCGAGCTTGGAAAACAGCTTGGAGCGGGCAGCGTCCTGACGCCCTTTGCGGTGCTGAATATTTGCCCATTTTGAGTGGCCTGCCATGGGTCTCTCCGTCCATTTAATCTTGCGTTTCACGGCTTATAAGGCAGCACCTGCGCGGCCCGCAAGCCTGACATTCCGGCGGCGCGGCAGCCGCCGGTGGCACCCGCTTGCCTTTCCCCTTGCGACCCACCCAGCTTTAGCAACAAACTGGGCGCCATGACATCAGACCAAATCATTCTCTTTTCGCTCTTCGGCGGCGTCTTCGTCTTTCTGCTTTGGGGCAAGTGGCGCTATGACCTGGTTGCCTTTACGGCCTTGATGCTCGGGGTCGTCTTGGGCGTCGTGGAGACCAAGGACGCCTTTGCAGGCTTTGGCCATTCCGCCACGCTGGTGGTGGCGTTGGTGCTGGTGGTCTCGGCCGGGCTGGTGCGTTCGGGGGCGGTGTTTTTGATCACCCGCACCCTCGTCGACGCCTCGCGCAAGCTCGGCGCACATATCGCGCTGATGGGCGTGGTGGGCGGTGTGTTGTCGGCCTTCATGAACAATGTGGCGGCTTTGGCCTTGCTGATGCCTGTCGACATCCAGACCGCGCGCAAGGCGGGGCGTGCGCCGGCCCTGTCGCTGATGCCGCTTAGCTTTGCCACGATCCTGGGCGGGATGGTCACACTGATCGGCACGCCGCCCAATATCATCATTGCCTCCATCCGGCAGGACAGCCTGGGCGAGCCCTTCAAAATGTTCGACTTCGCGCCGGTCGGCGGCATCACCGCCCTGGCCGGGCTGACCTTCGTTGCGTTGATCGGCTGGCGGCTGATCCCGCAGCGCACCGGTGATCATCAAAGCGGCAATCCGATGGATGATTATGCCGAATACATCGCTGAGCTGGTGGTGCCCGAAGACTCCAAGCTGATCGGCCAGCGCGTCAGCACCCTCAATGAGGAGGCCGAGAAGGCCGACATCGCTGTGATCGGCATCATTCAGGACGGAAAACGCCGCTATGGCTCGGGACAGAACCGGGTCATCGGCGCGGGCGACACGCTGGTCTTCGAGGCCACCCCGGATGCGCTGGACGAGTTCCGCAGCGCCCTGTCGCTGCAATTCGCCGATGACAAGCGCGAGGGCATCTTGCGCGCCGAAAATGACGGGCTGACCGTGATTGAGGTTGTGGTCACCGATCAGTCCCGCATCAGCGGCAAGACGGCGCAGGCGGTGGGGCTGACATGGCGTCAACAGGCGGTGCTTATGGGCATCTCGCGCCAGGGCAAAACGATCAAATCGCAGATGCGCAAAACACAGGTGCAGACGGGCGACATACTTCTGCTTCTGGTCGCCCCTGAGAACGCGGCCGCCGTCACCGAATGGCTGGGCTGCCTGCCGCTAGCCGATCGCGGTCTTGTTGTCACAGACGACACCAAAGTCTGGCTTGCCATCGGGCTGTTTGGCGCAGCGGTGCTGGCGGCCTCGGTCGGGCTGGTCTACCTGCCTGTGGCGCTTGGCATCGTGGTTGTGGCCTTCGTGTTGGCCAAGATCATCCCCATCGCGGAAATCTATGATCACATCGAATGGCCGGTCGTGGTGCTGCTGGGCTCGATGATCCCGCTGGGACAGGCGCTGGAAAGCTCTGGCGGGACGGAGCTGATCGCGGGGTCCCTCGTGGGGCTGACCCAAGGCATGCCGCCCTGGGCGATCCTGACGATCCTGATGGTGGTCACGATGAGCTTGTCTGACGTGTTGAACAACACCGCCACCGCCATCGTCGCCGCCCCTATCGGCATCCAGATGGCGCAGTCCTTAGGCGTCAACCCCGACCCGTTCCTGATGGCCGTGGCCGTCGCCGCCAGTTGCGCGTTCCTGACCCCCATCGGCCACAAGAACAACACCCTGATTTTGGGCCCCGGAGGCTACGGCTTCGGCGACTACTGGCGCATGGGGCTGCCTTTGGAGATTTTGGTGGTCGCCGTATCGATCCCGGCGATTTTGGTGTTCTGGCCGTTGTGAAGTGATGGCCGAGCTCGCCCGCGTTACTCCGACGGAGCGGGAGGCATGGGCAGCGGATCGACTTCAATCGCAACAAGCGCGCCCGTCTCGTCATTAAACAGCATCCGGGTATCTTGCGCGCGGACGGGGCCATCCTCGGCAAAGACCACGCTGGTCGTGAAGGTGACGAGATAGAAGTTGGGCGCCTCTTTGGCGTAGAGCACAATGTCGTAGTCCTCCAACGCCATCCCTGCGGTTTCAAGGATGCCAACCGCCCGGTCGATGCGTTGAAGCTGGGGGACTGAGTATTCCGCACGCCCCGAACCAGACTCCGATTGTGCAAGAGATGGCACCGCAATAGTCAAAAGGACTAAGACAGCTGTCACTGAAAGTAAGCTACGCATCTGCACCTCCTTAAGACAGCCTACTGTTGAGGCGGATAGACACTCAACCGGTTTGTCGGCGAGACTAGATCGTCTGAAACCTCATACTCGGAGCCGCCACGCTGGCTTAACTCGTCGCT
>CAYLVP010000026.1:3539-8593 GCA_964387155.1 uncultured Rhodobacterales bacterium
CCCCCCCCTTTTTCAAAACCCCTCAGCCGATTCAAACCGGTACGAGAACCCGGCTGTGTCGGTGATGCGGACGGAGGCGATGGGGCGGAAGGGGACCTCCCCTTCCTCCAGCGGCAGGGGCGTGCCCACGACTTCATTCAGCACGATGGGCTCGGCGGGGGAGCCAAGGGCAAGGGCCACGGCGTAGGTATAGGGATAGGCGCATTCGGTAAACGTGCCGGTCCAGCCCGCCGGGGAAAACGCGTCGCGGGCGGGGCCCAGGCATTGGGCGCCGTCGTCCATCTCCACAATGATGCGGTCTCCCTCGACCACCACGAAAACCGGGCGGGCCAGCCGTTCGGGCGGCGGTGGGGGCAAGGTGATTTCCCGGCTGGGGCGGTTCAGCGCGCGGTCCAGCACCCACTCGCAGCCAGCCACACTCATCAAAGCAGCAGCGATAAGGCAAACTGTGGCGGCTCGGATCATACCCCTCTCCTCACAGCGGCCAGATGAACGGGATCACGGCCGAGGCCAGTATCCCAACGCTCAGGTTAAGCGGGATGCCCACCTTCATGAAATCGGTGAAAGTGTAGCCGCCCGGCCCGTAGACCAGCATGTTGGTCTGATAGCCGATGGGCGTGGCAAAGCTGGCTGAGGCCGCCACCATGACCGCTACGACAAGCGGGCGCGGGTCGATACCCACCGCCGCGGCCAGACCAATCGCAATCGGCGTCACCACCACCGCAACGGCGTTGTTGGAGACAAGCTCGGTCAGAACCGAGGTCAAAAGGTAGACGCCCCAGACAATGAAGAACGGATGCAGGCCCAGAAGGTAGGGCGCAAGCGCCTCGACAATCAGGCTGACTGCGCCGGAGGCCTCCAAAGCAGCCCCAACGGCGAGCATGGCGAAGATCAGCGCCAAGAGCCGTCCGTCGACGAAGGAAAACGCCTCCTCCGCATCGATGCATTTGGTCAGCAGCACCAGGGCCACCGCGATCACCGCCAGCAAGAAGATCGGGGCGACCCCGAGCCCCGCAAGCCCCACCAGCCCAAAGAGCACCGCAATCGCGATCGGGGCCTGGCTGCGCCGGAAGGCGCGCGCCGTCGGGTGCGCCACATCCACGAGCCCCATATCGGCGGCCAGCCGCGCAATGTCCTCAGGCGCCCCTTCGAGCAGCAGCGTATCGCCCACGCGGATCACGAGATCATCCAGCTGGGTTCCAATATTCTGGTTGCTGCGATGGACGGCCAACACATAGACACCATAGCGCCGCCGCAGGCGCAGCGCGCCTAAAGTGCGTCCGACCATGCGGGCACCGGGCGTAATCAGCACCTCAACCGTCGATGTTTCCACCGCCGAAAGCTGATCGACCCGCTTGAGCTGCTTGTCGGCCTGCAGCGACAAAAGCTCCGTCATCTCGGTGCGCAGGATCACGCGGTCACCCACCTGCAGGATGACATCCTTGAGGTTGCGCCGCAGCGACAGGTCGCCGCGCACAACGTCGATCAGCCGCACCCCGGGGCGCTTGAACATCTGCACATCCATCACCTCGCGTCCAATCAGGTTGCTCTCTGGCGGGATCGCGGCCTCGGAGAAGAACTTCTTCTTGGCGTTGTCCGACAGCAGCGCCGCCATGCTGGCGCGGTCTGGCAGCAGCCAGGGCCCAATAAAGCGCAAATAGATCATACCCCAGATCACAAGAATGACCCCCAGGGGCGTGACCTCGAAAATCGTGAACGCCTCCAAACCATTGGCGCGGGCCACGCCGTCGACCAGCAAGTTGGTTGAGGTCCCGATCAGCGTCATCGTGCCGCCCAGGATCGCGGCGTAACTCAGCGGGATCAGCATCTTCGACGGTGCGACACCGATTGTCTTGGCGAGTTGCACGAAGACCGGGATCATCACCACAACGACGGGCGTGTTCGAGACCACCGCAGAGGACACAATGACAAAAGCCATCAGCGCACCGATGGCCAGAACGGGGCGCGCCGCCGCGTTGCGGTTGGCGAGCTGCGTGAACCAGTCAAGCGCGCCCGTGCGCACCAAGGCCCCCATGACGATGAACATCGCCGCAATGGTCCAGGGCGCGGGGTTGGACAACACCGCCAGCCCAGCCTCGTAGGGCAGCACGCCGGTCAACAGCAAAACGGCAACCCCGCCTATTGCGACCACTTCGGTGGGGTAAGTCTCCCGCAGGAACAGGGCGAACATGCCGATGACCACGCAGAGCGCGACAATGGCTTGGCTGGTTTGATCGAGCGCGAGAAATTCCATGAAAACTCAGAGTAATCAATCTATTGGGTCTGAGGCAAGGCGGGGGCGGGGCTGGACAAGCACCAGCCCCACTATCATGACACCGAAGGCCGCCCAAACCCAGAGCGAATACCGTTCTCCTAGCAACACCATGGCCCAGATGACCCCAAACCCGGTCACCAGATAGCTGACCTGAGCCGCAAATACAGCGCCCGCGCGGCCCACGATCCAAACATAGCCGGTATAGACGCCCGCGTGGATCACCGAGGCCAACACCAGCGCGTGATCGGGCCGCTCCCAAGGGCCGCGTGGATCGATCCACTGCCCCGAGAGCAGGGCAAGCGGCAAGGCGATGACCAGGCCTGTGATCGAGGCCCCGGCCATGACCTGCACCGGGTCAAGACCAGCCGTGCCCCAGCGCGCGACATAGTTGCCTTCAAAGGCATAGAAAAACGGCGCGATCAGCGCCAGAGGCAGGAAGGCCAACATGGCACGATCGGGCAGGCTCGTCTCGGGCAAGGCGATCAACAAAACACCGACCAGCCCCAAACCCAACCCTGCGATGCGGCGCCATTGGAATGTGTCATTGCCCATCGCCAAAGCGAGGGGCAAGGCGAGCATTGGGATCAGAGACAACAGGATCGAAAGGATCCCCGACGGCAGATAGACCGCCGCCTGATAGGAGGCCGCATTGGGCAAAACTGTCCCCACCAAAGCGATGATCAGATAGCACCGCAAGGCAGGTCGCGTCAGCGGCAGGGTACGCCCCGTCAAAAGCGCTACGCCGCCCACCAGTGCTGCGGTGATCGCCAGTTGCCAGAATATCAGGCCGAACTGGCGATAGCCTTCGCTGACCGCGATCTTGGTCAGCGGCTGTGTCAGCCCCCAGCCCGCGCCCAGACAGGCGAGCATGGCAAATAGAAAACCCCGCTCGCGCATCTCAGACCGCCGTATCCGGCCCCTGCTGCTGCAACCTGCCGCCCATGCGAACCGGCACCACTTTGGTGGCCTTGCCGCTTTGATCATTGGTCTCGACATAGACCCCGCTGAGCGTCGCCTCTTCGGCGGCTGGCGTGAAACGACCCTTGACCATGCCGGTGACAAAGCGGCGCATTGGCTCGGCCTTCTCCATCCCGATGACAGAGTTGTAATCCCCGCACATGCCCGCGTCGCTCAGATAGGCCGTGCCACCCGGCAGGATCATCGCGTCACCTGTCGGCACATGCGTGTGGGTGCCGACCACAACCGACGCGCGCCCGTCGCACCAATGACCCATCGCCATTTTCTCCGACGTCGCCTCGCAATGGATATCGACTAGGCTGGCCTGCACCGCACCGCCCAAAATATGGGTCTTGAGCACATGCTCGACCTGGCCAAACGGGTCCTCATAGGCCCGTTTCATGAAGACTTGCCCAAGGACTTGCGTGACCAGCACCTTGCGTCCGCGCGTGGCCTCGAACACGCGCGCCCCGGCGCCGGGTGCCCCTTTGGCGAAATTGAGCGGGCGAAGCACCCGCGGCTCTTGGGTGATGAAAGACAGCATTTCTTTCTGGTCGAAGGCGTGGTCGCCCAAGGTGATGCAATCTGCGCCGGCCTCCAGCAGCGCCTTGGCATGAGCGCCCGACAGCCCGACACCGTTGGTCGCATTCTCCCCATTGACGACAATGAAATCGAGCGCCCACTCGCTGCGGAGCCGCGCGAGAGTCGCGGTGATCGCGGCCCGGCCGGCCCGGCCCATAACATCGCCAAGAAAAAGCAGCTTCATGCCCCGTCCCTACGCCCTCTGCCCCGATCACGCAATGATCTTGGCTGCGCCGTCTCGCTTTACGGGCTGAGCACGCCAAGCTCGGTGACGATCATATCAAGCGGCTCGTCCGTGGGCTCCTGCGGCAACGTCTGTGCCATCTGCGCACTATAGGCGTACCCTATAGCCGTCACCGCACCCGCCCGGCGCAACAGCGCGAGCGTCCGGTCATAAAACCCACCGCCATAGCCAAGACGCTGCGCCTCGGCCGTGAAGGCCACAAGCGGCACGATCACAACCTGCGGCGTGATCCAAGCCCCGCGCACAGGCACTTTCGCCTTGAAAGGCCCCTCCTCCATCTCCGCCTCGGGCGACCAGGATTTGAACCGCAGCGGCTGCCCCTCCCCCTGGATCACCGGCACGCCAACGGGGCCAAAGGCCTGCAAGGCGGACATGGCGGGCAGCGGGTCGATCTCGGTCTGGATCGGCATATAGCCCGCCATGGGGCGCCCTTTCAGCGGCAAAAGCACATTCAGAAGATGCGCCGCAGCTTGCGCGTCTGCATCGGCCGAACGCGCCTCTTTCCGACGGGCGAAGGCCGCTTTGCGCGCGGCGGTTTTTTGTGCGGCCATATCATCCATGCGGCCTGTTTGGCGCGCGGGCCTGCGCTTGGCAAGTGATAGCGGCAAGCCTATGGTTTGAGGATGAGCCTTCTGACCCTCGATCACCTCGCCGTCAGCTGTGAAGCCCTTGAGACCGGGGCTGCGGCTGTTGCCAAAACCCTCGGCGTTGAGTTGCCGGTGGCGGGCGTCCATCCCCATATGGGCACGCATAATCGGCTGACCGGCATGGGGCCGGACCTCTATTTTGAGGTGATCGCGATCGACCCGGACGGCACCCCGCCCGGGCGGCCCCGTTGGTTTAATCTCGACCGGTTTGCTGGCCCGCCCCGGCTGACCAATTGGATCCTGCGCACCGATGATATCGAGGCTGTTCTTGATACGCTGCCTGATGGCTTTGGCACGTGTTTGTCGTTGGAACGGGGCGAGCTGCGCTGGAAAATGGCTGTGCCGGAAA
>CAYLVP010000026.1:8693-24817 GCA_964387155.1 uncultured Rhodobacterales bacterium
CTGGGCAAGTCCGGCTGACATGATCGAGACGCAAATTCGTCCCGCCCTGGCCCGCGATGCCGCAGGCGTGGCCGAGATTTACAACCAGATCATCCGGGACACGACCATCACCTTCGCCTCGGTTGAGAAATCCAACCCCGAACTGGTCGCAGCCTTTGAGGAGGCTGATGCGTATCTTGTCGCCGAAAAGGGCGGGCGGATCGTTGGATTTGCCAGCTTTGCCGCGTTTCGAAAGGGGCCGGGATATGCTGGCGTGAAGGAGCATTCGATCTGTCTGCACACATCCATGCGCGGGACCGGGCTGGGCACGATCTTGCTGCATGCGCTTGAAAATGCGGCACGGGCGCAAGGCGTTATTCACATGGTCGCCGGCGTGTCGGGCGAGAATGATGCGGGCCTGCGGTTTCACGCGGCGCAAGGGTATAAGAACGTAGGCCATCTACCTGATATCGGGCAGAAATTCGGCCGCAGCATTGATCTTGTGCTGATGCAGAAAAAGCTCTGACATTCCCGGCCAGCTCAGCTACCCTGCGTCTCATGTCGATTTGGGACCGTATTGCCGAAGCCCTCGCGGCCCTTGCCAATGGCGAAGGGCTCAGTGTGGTGTTCGAAAGGCTGCGCGCAGAGCCGCAGCACACCGTGGCCTTCACCATTGCCGTGGTTGCCTTGGGCGCAAAGATGGCAAAGGCAGACGGGCTCGTCACCCGCAACGAGGTCGCCGCGTTCCGCGAGGTCTTCACGATCCCCCCGCGTGACGAAGAAAACGCGGCCCGCGTCTTCAACCTCGCCCGGCAGGATGTCGCAGGCTTTGACAGCTACGCCCGAAAGATCGCCGCGATGTTCGACGAAAGCCACGACACGTTGGTTGATCTGATGGAGGGGCTCTTCCACATCGCCATTGCCGACAATAATTATCACGCGGCCGAAGACCAGTTTCTGAGCATAGTCGCGGAGATTTTCGGGATGACGCAGGCGGAATTCAAAACTCTGCGCGCCCGCTACGTCCCCGATGCAGAGCACGACCCATACGTCATATTGGGCGCGGAGCCGGGCATGTCGCTTGAAGAGGTCCGCAGGCTTTGGCGTCAATTGGTCCGCGACACACATCCCGACCGCATGATGGCCCGCGGGGTTCCCGAAGAAGCGGTGCGTCTGGCCGAGAAGAAGCTCGTCCAGATCAACCGCGCCTGGGAGGAAATCTCGGGCAAAGCCGCATGAGGCTCGCCACGTATAATGTCGAATGGTTCGCGTCGCTCTTTGATGATGCGGGTCAGCTGATCGAAGATGGCAGCTGGTCCGGCCGCCGTGACGTGACGAAATCCCAGCAGATCAGTGCCTTGGGCGCCGTGTTTCAGGCGATGGATTGCGACGCGATCATGGTCATTGAAGCGCCCGACGCCAGCCACCGGCGCAATGGCGTGGCGGCCCTTGAAACCTTCGCCCGACGCTTTGACCTTAGGACAAGGCAGGCGCTGATCGGGTTTACCAATGACACGCAGCAGGAAATCGCACTGATCTATGATCCTGATGTGGTGACAGCCCACCACGACCCGAAAGGCCCCGAGACAGGCGGCAAGGGCGACGGGCCGCGCTTTGACGGCGTGTTTCATATCGACCTGGATATTGATGACAGACAGGACGCCGTCAAATTCTCCAAACCGCCGCTGGAGGTCGCGCTGACAACCAATGCGGGGGCCAGTCTGCGGCTCATCGGAGCCCATCTAAAATCGAAAGCGCCGCATGGGGCCAAAAATGAGGCGGCGGTGATGCGGCTTTCGATTGCCAACAGGCGTAAGCAGTTGGCGCAATGCGTCTGGCTGCGCGAGCGGGTCGACGCGCATCTAGCCGCGGCGGAGCCGCTTATCGTCTTGGGCGATTTCAACGATGGCCCCGGTCTTGACGAGTATGAAAAGCTCTTCGGTCGCTCCAGCGTCGAGATCGTGATGGGCGTCGGTCGCCCCGCGCCCGAGCAGATGCTGGACCCCCATGCACAGCACGCGCTGTCGCAACGCATGGGCGCGCGGCTGGCAACCTCGCGCTTTTTCATTGCGCATGAGAACCGCTACCTCAACGCGTTGCTCGATTACATCATGGTCTCGCCCGATCTCGCGGCCAAGGCCCCTGCCTGGCATATCTGGCACCCGTTTGACGATCCGGCCTGCTGGGGCAACGCAGATTTGCGCGGCGCGCTTCTCACAGCCTCCGACCATTTCCCCGTCACCTTGGATATTGCGCTCTGAGCCATTAGGTTATCCCTATGCGACAGTGGATCCTCCTTCTGACACTCTGCGCCCTGCCCGCGATTGCCGTCGCGCAGGACAGCACCCCTGACGAGGACACGCCCTTCTTTGAGGGGTTTGACGATCTGGCAGAGGGGATGCGCAAACTGTTCGAAGAGTTTTCAAACGACGTCACCCCGATGCTGGATGATCTGGCCCAGCAGCTACGCGGCCTCAATGGCTATCACCCGCCCGAGATGCTGCCCAATGGCGATATCATCATCCGCCGCAAGACAGCACCAGAGCCCCCGGAAGACGCGCCTGCCGCGCCGCAGGCCGATGAGAACGGCGCAATCGACATCTAGCACCTCCATCGGCACAAAAATTGTGAAGAATGCCTAATTAGCGCTTGCAGGAGCGCGCCGGACTTTATATTTCACGCTTCACCAACGGATGCGGGCGTAGCTCAGGGGTAGAGCATAACCTTGCCAAGGTTAGGGTCGTGAGTTCGAATCTCATCGCCCGCTCCAATGGTCTTCCTCACAGCATCTATCCGACCCGCGAAGGCCTGCGATGCGGCGTGTTCGGCGACAGCGGGTCTGCTACGCCCCAAAGCGCGCGGACACCTTGCAGCCATCCGTTGACGTCTAGATCAGGCAGCAGAAACCGGGCCAGGAAAATGTCGAAAAGATGGGGCCAGCTCAGCCTTACAAATTCTGGCGCAAGCCATTCAGACAACCCACCCCGAATGAAGACGAATAGCGCTTGGACAACCCGGCTTGAGGATTGGCGGAAATCACACGCGCCGCGGCAATAGGATCACCCAATCTGGCCAAGATGCCTATGGCCGCCTATAAGCCCCGCGAAGGCGTTTTGGAGGCCCCTCATGCGATCCGCTCAAATCTCACGCAAAACGGCTGAAACCGACATATCCGTCGAGATCAATCTCGACGGGACGGGCAGCTATGACAACCAGACGGGTGTGGGCTTTTTCGACCATATGCTCGACCAGCTGGCCCGCCACGCGCTGATTGATATGAAAATTCGCGCCAAGGGCGATTTGCATATCGATGATCACCATACCGTCGAGGATACCGGCATCGCGCTGGGGCAAGCCCTGAGCGAGGCCGTTGGCGATAAGCGTGGCATCACCCGCTATGGCGCTTGCCTGCTGCCTATGGATGATGCGTTGGTGCGCTGTGCGCTTGACCTGTCGGCGCGGCCTTTCCTGATATGCAATCTCGACCTGCCCACCCAGAAGATCGGGACATTTGACACCGAACTGGTCCGCGAGTTCTTCCAGGCCTTCTCCACCCATGGCGGGATCACGTTGCATATCGATCAGCTGCACGGGTTCAACAGCCACCACATTGTCGAAGCCACGTTCAAATCGGTCGCGCGCAGTTTGCGCGACGCGCTGACAACTGACCCGCGCAAGGCGGATGATATTCCGTCGACCAAGGGCAGTCTTTGACAATGCTGACAGTTCTCGTCGATTACGACAGCGGCAATCTGCATTCCGCCGAAAAGGCCTTCCAGCGCATGGCCATTGAGGCAGATGGCGGCGACGTGCTGGTGACCTCACAGCCTGAGGACGTCGCCCGCGCCGACCGGATCGTGCTGCCCGGCGACGGTGCTTTTCCCGCCTGCCGCGATGCTTTGATGCGCGACCGCGCGGCGCTTTATGAGGCCATTGTCGAGGCAGTCACAATCGACGCCAAGCCCTTCCTGGGCATCTGCGTCGGGATGCAGATGATGGCGACCCTGGGTCGCGAATATACAGAAACGCCCGGCTTTGGTTGGATCGACGGGGAGATTGCAAAAATCACTTCCAGCGACGCTGCGCTGAAAGTGCCGCATATGGGGTGGAATGACCTCGTGATAGACGGTGTGCATGACGTGCTGGCCGGGATTGAGACCGGGCACCACGCCTATTTTGTCCATAGCTACCAGTTCGAGGTCACCCATGCCGATCATCGCATGGCACATGTGGACTATGGCGGCGACGTCACCGCCATAGTGGCCCGGGACACGATGATCGGGACCCAGTTCCACCCGGAAAAAAGCCAGAGCACCGGGCTCCAGCTGATTTCCAACTTCCTGCAATGGGCCCCATAGGCAAACCTGCGCGAAAAATGCAGAGCCCTGCGCGCCCTTGAAGGGCCGGTTACTTCACTTTTGTCCAAGTCCCGCCGTCGCGGCAGATGCCAAGGACGCAGCCCGACACTTTCAAGCTGCTGCCCGACAGTTTCAGCCGGGAGTTATAGGTCTTGCCGCGATCGGGCGAATAGACCTTGCCCTTATATGACCCACCGCCCGTCGCCACGGTCTGGGAAATGATCTGGCGTCCCTGGTTCTCAGACTTGAAGGGCTTGCCCGCCGCATCATAGGACTGGACCAGCGTACCACAAAGGGCCGCGCCACAGGGGGCCACTTTGATCAGGCCGGAATTGCCATTGTCATCCTTTGCCGTGCGCCAGGTGCCTTCCAGCGGGTCAGCAGCCATTGCCGCCCCTGACAGGGCAAGAATAAAACCGGCGGCGAATGTGATTGTTTTCATGTGTTCCTCCCAAAAGCTCGTGGACAGCTTGCCGCGCAGGCGGCCTGCCGGGCAAGCGTGACGTTGGGTCGGCGACCCTTTGCAAACGTTGTGTCACTATGGGATAGGGTGTGCGAAAAATCCATTAAGAAGGCCGCGCATCATGATCCTCTACCCTGCCATCGACCTGAAAGACGGCAATTGCGTGCGGCTTTACAAGGGCGAGATGGATCAGGCCACCGTGTTCAACGACAACCCCGCCGCGCAGGCCAAAGCCTTTGAGGATGCGGGCTGCCAATGGCTGCATCTGGTCGATCTCAATGGCGCATTTGCTGGCGCGCCGGTCAACGGGGCGGCCGTGGACGCGATCTTGCAAAGCGTTTCGGTCCCCACACAGCTGGGCGGCGGCATCCGCGACATGGGGACGATTGAGGCCTGGCTGGACAAGGGCCTGGCCCGCGTCATCCTCGGCACGGTTGCCGTCGAAGATCCGGGCTTGGTGCGGGAGGCTGCCCGCGCCTTCCCAGGACAGGTTGCCATCGGGCTGGACGCGCGCAACGGCATGGTCGCCACCCGCGGCTGGGCGGAGGAGACTGATATCGAGGTGACGGCCCTCGCCCGCCAGTTCGAGGACGCAGGCGTCGCTGCGCTGATCTATACGGACATCAACCGCGATGGAGCCATGCAAGGCCCAAATGTCGAGGCAACAGCAGCACTTGCCAATGCGGTCTCTATCCCGGTGATTGCGTCGGGGGGGGTGTCGTCGCTCGATGACCTGCGTGCCCTCAAGGCCTCCGGCGCGCCGCTTGATGGCGCGATATCAGGTCGTGCGCTCTATGACGGGGCGATTGATCTGCAAGAGGCGCTGGAGGCGTTGAAAGGCTGACCTCTATAAGGCTCGCTATCCGTCTCTCTATTCGGCGGCCTTTGCTGTCAGCTTGCCCAAAGCGCCCGTCATCATTTTGACGACCTGCGCATCTGAGGGAACGTCCAGCCCTGCGAACATGGCTGCGGGGTCCTCATAGATGAAAAAGACCCCGCCCTCAGGCGCGGCATAGGCGGCCACTTTCAGCGGCAGTACCAGGGCGGCGCGGATATCGGCCTGCATCGCAGGCGTGCCCAGCTTCGGATTGCCAAAAATCAGCGTCTCGGCAAAATCCATCTCAAGCCCAACGCTTTCGGCGCCTTTGCGGTGGTCAATGCGGGCAAAGACCGTGGCCCCCGCGCCGGTGACAGCCGCTTCCAATGCGTCCATCGCCTCCCCCACGGATTTGTCGGTCTTCACGGTGATCATCTCTGCCGTGGCTGGCAGGGCGGCACCGAGGGCAATAAGCGTCGAGGCAAGAAAGGTCTTCATCTGAGGCTCCTGATCAAAATAGTCTGTCTTCCTGCGGCATTCCGCCATGTTTGCGGCGCGACTTCCACTCACGTCTCTGGCATCGGCGTCTGTTTGCCGGTAACACCCCCTCAGAAGGAGCCGCGCCATGCTGAAAACCCGCATCATCCCCTGCCTTGACGTCAAAGATGGCCGCGTCGTCAAAGGGGTCAATTTCGTGGGGCTGCGCGATGCCGGCGACCCGGTAGAGGCCGCGAAGGCCTATGACGCTGCTGGCGCGGACGAGCTGTGTTTTCTCGATATCAACGCCACCCACGAAAATCGCGGCACGATGTTCGACGTGGTCACCCGCACGGCGGAGGCCTGCTACATCCCGCTGACCGTCGGCGGCGGGGTTCGGACCCATGCCGATGTGCGCAAATTGCTGCTTGCAGGCGCGGACAAGGTCAGCTTCAACTCTGCCGCCGTGGCCAACCCAGATGTGGTGCGCGAGGCCGCTGACCGCTTTGGGTCGCAATGTATCGTCGTGGCGCTGGACGCAAAGACGGTATCCCCCGGCAAATGGGAGCTTTTCACCGCAGGCGGCCGCAAACCCACCGGGCTGGACGCGGTCGAATTTGCGCAGATGATCGTGGAAAAAGGCGCAGGCGAGATCCTTCTGACCTCGATGGACCGCGACGGCACCCGAGACGGCTACAATTTGCCTCTCACCCGCGCGATTTCCGATGCTGTTTCGGTCCCGGTCATTGCCTCGGGCGGCGTCGGCAATCTGGACCACCTGGTTGAAGGCGTCACAAAGGGCGGCGCGGATGCCGTGCTGGCCGCATCGATCTTCCATTTTGGCGACTACACCATCGCCGAGGCCAAGGCGCATATGGCGGCGGCGGGCCTGAACATGCGGATTGCGGCATGAGCGCCCTCGACCGGCTGGCCCGGACCATAGAGGCGCGCAAGACCGCAGACCCTGACAGCTCTTGGACGGCAAAATTGCTGGCCAAAGGCCCTGAGAAATGCGCTGAGAAATTTGGCGAAGAAGCCATCGAGGCGATCATTGAGGCCACCAAGGGCGACCGCGCCCGGCTGACAGCAGAGGCCGCGGATGTGCTCTACCACCTGCTGGTGATGTTGGCGTCACGCGATATCACCCTTGCGGATGTGCAAGCCGAGCTTGAGGCGCGGGAAGGCCGGTCTGGGCTGGAGGAAAAGGCGGCGCGTTAGCGCGATGATGGCCGAGGCTACTTGCAATGCCCCAATGGCGCCGGGCAGGCGGGACCGCCCAAAACTCAACGCATCCACAAATTGGCGCGTTTGATCTTATTGCGCAGCGCTTGTTCTTTGCGGGGGAGGTTGTCGCGGTCGAACATAGCGCGGACCTTATGCCCCCTGCCCTGATAGATCATGCGCTTCATCGGCTCATAGAGCTTGAGGACCTTCTTGATCTTATTGGGGGCAGAGGCGGCTTCCAGCACGTTGATGACGGTGTCCCGCTCACGCGCGTAAAGCAGCGGCAGCACGCGGTAGTGGCAGGTGACTGCGTCATCCATGACGTCGGACACTTCAGGGATCCGCCCGCCCCCGAAGGAGTGGATCACCAAGGGCAACGCCACCTGATCCAACCACGGTGTCATAGTCTGACAGATCAACACCTCGGGCGGGTCGTCACGGATGGCTGTTGCGTAGTCAAGGAACCTCGCACCGAACTGGCGAGGACAGGCATGGTAAAAGAAGCCCGCGTTAAAATAGAGGTAGCGCTGCCAATATTCATCCGGTTGGTCGAGATCGAGCGAGCTTGCGAAATCGAGACCGAATTTGGTATAGAGAGCCCCCCAGATCTCGCTATACCCGGGTCCGTATAGCTCGATCTGCGGCCAGGTGCCCTCCCGTTTCATCGAGGCGGTCGGGCGGTCAAAGTCAAACGGCACCCCGGTCAGATCACCGGTGATCAGTGTGTCGGTGTCGAGAAACAGGAACGGCTCGCCCTTCGGCATCGCGCCCAGAGCCTCGATCTTGTTACCATAAGGATATTCAGACCCGAACACCTTGCTTTCAAATGGGACGATCTCTGCGCCAAGCTGTTCAAGGCAGGCGCGCAGCTCTGGATTTACGACGGTTGGCGACTTTTCCCAAAGCGGGCCGGGCTGCGGCTCCGCCAAGAGCAACCGTCCTTTGAAATTGGGGTTGGTATGGCGCAACGAGGCCGCGAGCAGCACAGCCTCAAACTGTAGCCGCCCGGATTGAATGACGGCCACGATGTTGAAACTCTGCGGCTCTGATGATGGGTTGGGCGGGGCCATGACTGCCTGCGTTGCTGCTTGGCACGACTCTAAGCCGGTTTGGGCAGCGGAGGGAATCCCATTCTCGCCCCATCGCAAAAGCGCAGGGGTTACGCCCGCCACACCTCAGGGTTGATCATATGGATTGGTGCACCCTTGGCGAAGGCGTTGACCTGATCAAAGATGTCGGCAAATTGCAGATCGAACTCATCCTCGGTGACATAGCCGATATGCGGTGTGGCCAGAACATTGGGGTGAGTGAGCAGCGGATGCGCGGTGTCCGTCAGCGGTTCTGTGTCAAACACATCAACCGCCGCGAATATGCGGCCCTTCGCAATCTCGGCCTCTAACGCGCTTTGCGCAACAAGGCCTGAGCGCGATGTATTCACCAAAAGCGAGCGCGGCTGCATAGCGGCGAGATCCTCGGGCGTGATCAGCCCACGCGTCTCGGGCTTGAGGCGAACATGGAGGCTGACAATGTCAGAGGTGGCAAAAAACTCCTCGCGCGAGGCGGCCACACTCTCCCCCGCCTCAGCGGCACGGGCGCGACCCGCCTCGGACGCCCACCAGTGCACCTTGAGGCCCAGCGCCTTCGCGTAGCCTGCAACGGCACCTGCGATCCGGCCATAGCCATAAAGCCCCAACCTGCGCCCGCGCAGCGTGCGGCCAACGCCTGATTGCCACCCGCCCGCCTTAAGGGAGGCCACTTGCGCAGGGATTTGCCGATAGCTGGCAAGGATAAGCGCCAGCGTATGCTCTGCGGCCGCATAAGACGGTGTGCCCGCATGCATGTTGGAACACAAAAGCACCCCATGCGCCGTACAAGCGGGCAGGTCCACATGCGGATAAACGCTGCGTTGAGAGATCAGCTTCAGCCCCGGAAGGGACGCAAGCAACTCTGCCCCGATGCGGGTCCGCTCCCGGAACAAAACCACCGCATCAGCGCCCCTCAGCCGCTCTGCAAGACGAGTGGGGTCAGGTTCATGATCGGTCCACACGGTGACATCATGGCCAGCAAGCTTGGCAAAACACGACAGACCGCGCAGCGTGTCGAACCAATCATCAAGTATGTGGACCTTCACCTGCTTTCGACCCCGCTTCCCGGCGTAGGCGTGCGGGGCGTCGGGACAAAGACAGGGTTTTCCAAGGCCAACAGCGCAGAGAGGATCTTCTGTCGCTCTGCCAGCAGGTGATTGAACTGCGCGTCGCAGCCCGAGATTGGCCCCGGGTAGCGTGCAATTTCATCCTGGACGATGCGTTTCGCTGCAGACAGCTCTGATTTGGCCGCAAGCAGGCAGTCTTCAAAACGGTCGGTCATATTGCCCTCCGAAATTGTGCATACCGTTGTATACTTTTCCCAAAGGCCGGTCAAATCCCTGCCCAGACGGTGCGCGGAATGAACACCTGCCCTTCCGCCAATTTGCGTGCCGTCCGCACAAGACCTGCGGATTTCACCTCGAAACCTGCCTCGCTCAGCGCGTAATCAACCAGCACGTCTATTGTCCCGGAGGCATGTTCCAGAACCACGCGGGCCGGCCGCTCATTGGGCATGGGCAGTTGCGCCACCGTGCCGGGGGTCAGCACGCAAGAAGCCATACATTGCGCGCCGGTTACCGCCATCGTTGGATGCGTTTTCCAAGGCATGAAATACCGCACCGCCGCAGTTCCATTCTGGGCGGGGGGGGCGATCAGGCCAAATTTCGGGATGACCGATTGGGACACATCGCCCAGCCCCATCTGCCGTCCTGCCTCAAGCCGGACTGTCTCCATCCGTTGGAAGAACGCAGCATTCTCGTCCAGCATCGCCGCGCTTTCATAGCCTGTCAGCCCGAAGCTATCAGCCCGCGCGATGACCATGGGCATGGCCACATCCATGCAGGTGACGGGGATGCCGTCAATCTCGTCAACAAGATTGCCGGTGGGCAGAAACGCCCCCGTGGCCCCGCCTACGGTTTCCATGAATTGTAACGCAACCGGGGCGGCCGTCCCCGGCACGCCGTCAATCTGCAAGTGGCCCTCGTATTGAACGACGCGGCCGGGCGTCTGCACGACAGAGGCGACTTTGGCACCGGTGTTCACCGCATGTATGTTCACCAGCGTCTCGCCGTCCTGGGCCGCAACCAGCCCCATCTCGATAGCGGCAGGGCCTACGGCGGACAGGATATTGCCGCAGGTGGGTTTGAAATCGACCAACCTGTCCGTCACGCTGACCTGCGCGAAGAAATAGTCCACGTCCGCCCACTCATCGTCCGAGCGCGATAGCATCGCGACCTTGGTTGTAACCGCCGCCCCGCCGCCGATCCCGTCGATGTTCAGCGGATGGCCTGCCCCCAGCATCGCGATCAGCACCTCGGCCAATGTGTCGAGGTCTTCGGGCAGATCCGCGCGGTTCATATAGGGGCCTCGCGAGGTCCCTCCACGCATGAACATATAAGGGATCGCGGTCTGGCTCATGTCAGCGGCCATGGCAAATCAACATAGTCTTGCAGCAGGCCCGGTGGAAAATCGCGATTGAGCAGCCACGCCATGCTGCACATGAAAGCGATACCTGCGACCGTGTAGATGGCGGCAAAGGTCAGGCTGAGCCCCGCGCGCAGCTTCAGGAAGGCAAAGAGGAACAGGGCAAGCGCGAGGATAAACCCAAGCAACGAGGTCAGGACCAGCAGCCCGGCAAACCAGGCCAGCGTGGACCAGAGGCCATGGGTCGCATCGGCATCCTCGCCTGCGCGCTCCCTATCGGCAAAGATCGTGTCGGTTTCGGGTTTCAGCATCATGCAGATGATCAAAGCGGCGCAGCCCACAAGGCAGACGCCTGCCACAAACATCGGAAACACCCGGTCGCGGCTGAAGGAGGGGATCGAGGCCGCATCATAGAAGGCATAGGCGATATAGCCCGTCACGGCGAGCAGGAAAAGAAACGGCGCGCGTTTGGAGCCCGATTTGACATCGCCCTCCGCCATGATGGTTTTTGCCTGCCTTAGCCCGACAACGACCGACAGCACTGTGATGATCAGCAGCACGATCACGATGGGGGAGAAGATATATTCCAGCCCCTCCGGGACGCCTTTGCGGAAGCGTGACTGCGCGATTTGCAGCGCCTGGTTGGCGTAGTTTTCCGCCGGGGTCGAAAGCACAAAGCCGATCAGAAAGGCCGGGCGCGACCAGTCAAACCGGCGCATCAGGATGCCCAGAAACCCAATAGCAAACAGCGCCACGAGGTCCATCAGGTTTTGCCCTGACTGGAAGGCCGCAAAGCTGATGATCATGAAAAGAAACGGCGCGAGCAGCGCGAATCGGATGGTCGTCAGCTTGGCAATGCCGCCAGAGGCCGCGATGCAGATGATCGTGCCCACCACATTGGCCAAGGCAAGCAGCCAAACGATGGAATAGGTGATGTCGAGGTTGTTTTGCAGCATCGCCGGGCCAACCTCGATCTGGCCGGACCCCAGCAGCGCGATTGCGCCTATGAAAATCGCCATGGAGCCGGAGCCGGGGATGCCGAAAAGCAGCGTGGGCACCAGCCCGCCGCCCTCTTTCGCATTGTTTGAGCTTTCCGGCCCGATCACACCACGCACTTCGCCGCTGCCGAAATTGGATTTGTCCTTGCTGGTCTGAACCGCGTGGCCATAGGCGATCCAGTCGACGACCGAGCCACCAAGCCCCGGGATCACCCCCACGATCACCCCAATAATCGAGCAGCGCACCGACAGCCAGATATTGGCAAACCAATCCTTGACCCCGTCCAGCCAGCCGCCGCCAAGGGCCTGTTCCTTGGCAATGGCGCGATCCTGGCGCAGCAGGGAAATGATCTCGGGGATGGCGAAAATCCCAAGACCAACGATCACCAGCTTGAGCCCGTCGGTGAGATAGGGATAGTCGTAGGAGGACATGCGCAGATCGCCCGAAGACGCTCCTTCGCCGATGGTCCCGATCAACATGCCCAGACCCGCAGCCACCAGGCCCTTGATGGCGACCCGGCCTGCCAGGATCCCAACCATGGACAGGCCGAAAATGGTGATCATCAGCAGCTCAGGCGTGCGGAACTCCAACACGATGGGTCGCGCGATGAGGATAAAGACGGTCAGGAAGGTGGCCCCCACCAAACCGCCAAACAGCGATGAGGCAAAGGCCGCGGACAGCGCCCGCGCCGCCTGCCCCCGCTTTGCCATTGGAAAGCCGTCCAGCACCGTCGCCTGTGACGCCGATGAGCCGGGGATCCCCATCAGCACGGAGGCGAAGGTGTCCGAGGTTGGCACCACCGCGACCATGCCCACCATCAGCGCAAGGCCCAAAATGGGGTCCATCCCAAACATGAAGGGCAAAAGCAGTGACAGACCCGCGATGCCGCCAAGGCCCGGGAAGACGCCGATACACAGCCCCATCACCACGCCCAAGATCAGATATCCGAGGACCACGGGTTGCAAGATCAACCCCCAGGCGCTGCCCAATGCGGGCAGGGCTTCCATGATAACCTCCATGGCGTTTTCCCCGCTTTGCTTGCCAAAGCGCCCCGGCTGCGTTTGCCGGCCGGGGCGCTCCTAAAACAAAGCGTCAGCCGTCAAGCGAAACGCCGTATTTCTCTTGTAGCCAATTGACCACAAAGGCCTTGGCCTCAGGCGTCACGGTGGTGCCGCTCTCCAGCGCTTTCTGTGCGGCGTCGCCCGTCATTTGCGGGTATTTGCCAAGTCGCTTGGACGAAATTTCGGCAAAATCGGCGCGGGCTTTGACGGCCTCAAATGCCTTGGTGTAGGTCACTATTGCGTCGTTGGACGCACCGGCGGGCAGGAACACCATCTTCTGGGCCGGGAAGCCTGCAATGAAGAACGCTTTCCAAGCATCCCATTTCTCGCCGGAGGTTTCGCAGGCGGGCGTCGCGTCGCACACCTCTTTGAAGGTCGGGATGTCGGGGAAGGTCGGGTCACGCACAATGTTGCCCGCCTCGTCCAGCGCGCCCCATGTCATCATGGGCACGGCCGTGCCCGCCTCAACCAGCGGTGTCACGCCCGACAGGTAGGAGGACGAGGTCTGGTAGTCGATATTGGCCTCGCCGCGTTCAAACATCAGGCGGCCATCACCGCGCCCCTTGATGCCCATGACGCTTTCGACGTTCAGACCGAGCATTTCCCACGCCAAGGTGGGTACGAGATCCAGACGGGTTGCGCCTTGGTTGCCGTAGATGAAATCCTCACCCTTCAGGCCGGATGCGTCCAGGCCATCCATTTTGGCGGCCAGGTCAGGCGGCAGATAGGCCACGCCGCCTGTGCCGGAGGCCAGAACCACGTTCCAGTCGGCGTAGTTGTATTTCACCCGCGGGTCACCCAGCAGGAACGGGAATTGCGTGGAGCCCGACGAGCCGAAGATCAGAGTGCCGTCCTCGTATTCCTGCTCCTGGAAGAAGTTGGCCCCCTTTGTGGAGCCCGCACCGGGCATGAATTTCACAACAACGGTCGGCTGGCCGGGCAGCGCTTCAGACAGAAGCGGTGCGTAGAAATTGGCCCATTTTGCGGAGCCACCGGTTTCAGAAAATGGAATGATCCACTCGACAGTCTTGCCTTCGAGATCAATACCATGCCCGCCCGCCTGGGCTTGCACAGCGAAGCTGGCAGCTGCCGCGGCGACAAGGCTCATCGCCACACGGCGTGTGGTTTTTGTGTAGGACATATATTCCTCCCAATCAGATGCCCCGTCCTTGCCGGAGGGGCGTTAACAGAATCACAGGGCTGTCCCGGCCCGGTTGATATCGAAACAGTGACCTGCGAACCTTGCGTGAAACTTTCAGGCGCACAGAAACATGCAGATCACTCTTGTAGAGGACAACAGAAGCCTCGCCAAAGGCATCGCCTACCGGCTTGAGGATGCCGGTCATGCGGTCAATCTGCTCCATAACGGGGATGAGGCGGCGCAGTTTTTGCCGGGCGACGGCGCGGAACTGGTGATCCTCGACATCAACTTGCCGGGCACGGATGGTTTGAGCCTTCTCAAAGCGATGCGCGCGCGCGACGATATGCGCCCGGTCATCTTGCTGACCGCCCGGGCAGAGACCGAGGACCGGGTGATCGGGCTGGATGCCGGTGCAGACGACTACCTGATCAAGCCGTTCGAGATGGCCGAGCTGGAGGCGCGGGTGCGGGCCCTTTCACGCAGGCGCGCCGCGCCGCCGCGCCAAATGGTCGACCTTGGCCTTTTGCAATTCGACCGGGCCGCGCGCCAGCTTTTTGCAGGGGACATTGCCATCGAATTGCCGCGACGGGAGCTGTCAATCTTCGAATGTCTGCTGGCGGCAGACGGGCGGCTGGTCACCAAGACCGCCCTTCTGGACCACGCCTATGGCACCGGCGCGGATGTCGAAGAGAAGGTGGTGGAGGTCTATGTCTCCCGCATTCGCACCCGGCTGAAACCCTATGGCATCGGCATCGGGGCGCAGCGGGGGTTGGGCTATCATCTGATCTTGAGCGGGCAGACCAGATCATGAAGCCCCAATCGCTGCGCGCGCGGCTGATCATCATCATTCTGACACCGCTTCTGCTCGTCGCAGTGGCCGCTGCCGGTTGGCAGTTTCGCAACACGCAAGCACGCGCCGCTGGTATCTTTGACCGGGGGCTTTTGTCCGCCGCGCTTGCGATCTCGCGCGATGTCGCGATTTCGGACGGTGATGCGCTCAGCTCCATCACGCGGGAGCTGGTCAGCGGCACATCGGGAGGCGAGCTGTTTTATCATGTCTATGCCCCGGATGGGGCCTTCGTGACAGGTTACGCCACACCCCCTACCCCGCCCAGCGGTATCTTGCCCGAGGCCACGACCCCGCTTTATTACGATGGCACCTATCAAGGCCGCGAGGTCCGGGTGCTGCGCTTTCAGGACGCCACGACAATTGACGATGTCTCTGGCCTGTTCACCATCTCGGTCTGGCAGGATCGGCAGGTCCGCGCGGCCTTCGTGCGGGAGGTCGCGTCGCGGACCGTCGCGCTCATCGGCCTGCTTCTGGCCTCTGTCGCGCTGATTGTGTGGTTCGGGGTCGGGCTCGGGCTGCGCCCTCTTGTGGATTTGGAAGAAGCCATTGCGAAACGCTCCCCCAGCGAGCTTGAGCCGATCCGGCGCGACGTTCCCGCAGAGGCTCGGGGGATCGTGGCGACATTCAACAGTCTGCTCGACCGGGTGCAGCGCCGCATCAGCTCGAAGGATGAATTCATCTCGAACGCCGCCCATCAGATGCGCAACCCGATTGCCGGCGTTCTGGCCCTCGCCGAAGCCGTCGAAAGCGCGCCGAACCCGGAGGCCGCGAAAGCGCGTAGCGCAGAGCTTGTGAGCGCTGCGCGCGCGGCGAGCCACCTGACCAACCAGCTTCTGTCCTTTGAGCGGGCGAAAGGCGCGGATGTTGCAAAGACGGCGCGGGTTCAGGACCTGCGGCCTTTGATCAACAGCACCGCCAAGCGGTTTCAGGCGCAGGCGACCAATCGCGGCGTGGACGTGCACCTTGAACTGCCTGACGCGCCGCTCATGATCCGCGCCGATGAGGTGATGGTGCAAGAGGCGCTGCTGAACTTGATGACCAATGCGGTGGTTCATGGTGGCCCGGATATCTCTCATATCAGGCTCGGCGCGCGGGCGCAGGGCGATATGGCTATCCTCGAGCTGCAAGATGATGGTGTTGGCATTGCCGAGGCCGATCACCCGGTGGTCATGGCCCGTTTTGCGCAGTCCGATGCAGGCCCGGGCAGCGGCCTTGGCCTGCCCATTGCCGCGCAGGTTGCCCAAAC
>CAYLVP010000026.1:24917-37262 GCA_964387155.1 uncultured Rhodobacterales bacterium
CTGAAGCGGTGCTGATCAAAACTGGATAGTGTTTTCCCCGCCGCATCATGTGCTGCGGGATTTGCCCGCGGTGCTTTAGAGGCAGAGGGCTTCGATCTCTTGACGCAGAAGAGTGGCCGTCTGTCTGCGCGTCAGAAACGGGCGGGCCCGGCGGGGGTGGCCTTTCGAAAACTCAGCGGTGCCTATAGCGGCCTCGATCTCGCGACGCGCGGGTTTTGAGAGGATCGCGAGGCTGTTTGGCCCCAGATACAGGCTTTCCACGGGAGCGCCTTCGGCAAAGATGATCTGATGGCCGGGGAGCAGAAAGTTGATGAATGTCACGTCCTGCGCGGCAGGCATCTGTGCAATCCCGTCAAGCATGGCAAATCCAACCGCCGGTGCCAGATGCTCACCCCCCCCTGCGCGTAGGAGCAACCGATGCTGCTTTGATAAATCCAGAGCCCGCCGCGGCAATCCCTTGCCCAACACGCCCTTCGGGAAACGGTAGGGTTTGAACGCATCCCGCCCGCGGCGAAAGCGCATCCGTTGTCGCGCGACCCACAAGATGGGCTGCGCACCATTGTCCAGCGTCATGATTTCATCGCCAGCGCGCAGGTGCCCGGCTGCCACCTCTCCCAGAGGAGTTGCGATGCGTGTGTGCGACGCAAAACAAATTGTCGGGCCAGAGCTGGTAGATACAAAGCTACCGCCATCGACATCGTCTTGCTTCACACTGAAGTTGGACCCGTCATTCAGGCTCAGGATGGAAATGCTGTCGATGGCCTTGCTGCCAGTATCCCCCGAAAACGCGAAATCACTGGCCAGCAGGAAGAGATTTCCTTCCGTGTCCTGAACGATATTGAAGCCGCTGAGGTTCCGATCACTGCCATCGGCAAAGACCACGTTCAAACTGGCATTGAATATCGTATCCAGCGTCGAAGTCTGCGTTGCCCCGCCCGGCGATGTCTCGTAGGTGATCGTGTCAGTTGTGGCGTCATTGTCCCGCGTGATGCGGGTGTTGCCATCGTTGCTATTGGTTTCCAGCGTGATCACATAGTCGCTCAGCGGATCGCCGGACGAGCCAAAGCTAGAAGGCACCGTGCCAGCGCCCTCTGCCACCCGATCGGATTCATCCGTGTCCAGGTCGGCCATGTTGCCCAAATAGATGGCTGACCAGTTAACCGTGGACATGCCCGCTCCTTCAACACCGAAAACTCTTGGGCGCAGGGATAAGGGGTTGGAATGCCCGGCAGATTAACTGCCCGCGCAAAAATGCAGCAAATTTATGGAAGTTCACCGCTATAAATGTCAGGCGCGCAGCGTCAGAGTTTAACCAAGACTGCAGCTGAAAATCGTCAGGTTTCCTGCGCGGCTTCAGGCGCGCAGTTTCCTGCAACAAAGGCTCGGTGCGCTCAAAGGACCGCCACGCTCGCACATCCAAGAAGCGCGGCGCCGTCATCTTTGGCGATGAAAACGCTTGGGTCTTTTTCCGCTCGAAATGCGCAAGGCCTTTGAAGCACATTGATGAGCGGCGCCGGGGCGTAGGTTGCGACGGCCCGGGCCACGCTTCCCGCCAAAAATATGCCATGTGACGGCATATAGGACAGGGAAAGTTCCCGCAGCAGCAGGCCGACAAGGGAGGCGTAGGTTTCGATGATCTCGCCTACTGTTTCTCTTTGACCTGCGGCGTAGCCATCTATGGCAGCCGCACCTGTCAAGTCCGGCCTGCTCGAAAACTGCTCGCAAAATGATGTGAGACCCCGCCCTGAAAAGAGAGTTTCGACGGTTGGAAACTCGCTGGGATCACAGCCGCAAGACCGGAGTTTGGAGGCGATGGAAACGGGTAGAGACACATGCCCCGCTTCGGCGGCTGGGCAAACCGTGTCTTGGCCATGGGTGATGACTTGGCTGACGTTGAAGCCTGTCCCGATACCCACAACCAAAGCCTGGCGCATCGTGGAGCTGGGCGCAACCGTGCCCGCGATCTGATCCACTTGAAACGCCTTGAGCATAGGCACGGCGTATCCCAGAGCCGTCAGATCGTTCAGCAACATCACGTTTCTGCAAGGAAAGCTCTTGTTCAGAGCCGCCTCAGAGATAGTCCAGTTCCTGTTGGTCAGCACTGCGGAACCCGCATTTACCGGGCCCGCGACAGCGATCACCATATCCTCGACAGCCGCATCGGAGTTCGCCCGAAAATACGCATGCAGCACATCGTCCAGCCGGTCCCATTCGTCGTTTGAAAACCGCTGGATGGAGCTGGGATAGATCACCCCGTCTGCAGACAGTGCGATACGCGCATTCGTGCCGCCAATGTCCGCAACAAGCCGCATCGCCTAGTTGAGCCGCTCGCCAGTGTCGGGCGCAAAATAGGACGCTTTGCCCAGATCAAACGCGAGGTTGAGGCTTTGGCCGGCCACCGCCCCCGTCTCTGCATGCAAGCGGGCCGTCACGTGTTTGCCGCCCAGTTGCATGACCGCGAATGTATCCGCCCCTGCGGGCTCGACAATATCGATCATGCAATCGGCCATCTGACGCCCCCCACCGGAATGGAGCTGGGCATCTGCGATATCTTCAGGGCGGACGCCAAGGATCACATTCTCCGGTAAATCCCTGTTCTTCGTGTCGATCAGCGTGATCGGGTCAGCGCCAATACGGGCAATCTCAACCTTAACGCCTTTGCCATTGGCCTTGGCGGTCGCGGGGATCAAGTTCATCGCCGGGCTGCCCATGAAGTCTGCGACAAACAGGTTGGCCGGATGGTTGTAGATTTCGGATGGTGTGCCGATCTGCTGGATCACGCCGCCTTTCATCACCACAATCTTGGTCGCAAGGGTCATCGCCTCGATCTGGTCGTGGGTCACATAGACCATCGACGCCCCGAGGCGCTGATGCAGCGCCTTGATTTCCGTGCGCATTTCCACGCGCAGCTTGGCATCAAGGTTGGAGAGGGGTTCATCGAACAAAAACAGCTTGGGATCGCGCACAAGCGCACGGCCCATGGCCACACGCTGACGCTGGCCACCGGACAATTGTCCGGGCTTGCGGTGCAAAAGCGGCTCGATCTGAAGCTGGGTTGCGACATGCTTCAGTTTCTCGTCCTGCACGGATTGCTCGACACCGCGCACCTTCATGCCAAATGTGATGTTCTTGGCGACGGTCATGGTCGGATAGAGCGCGTAGGATTGAAACACCATCGCGATGTCTCGGTCCTTGGGATTGACATGGGTCATGTCGCGTCCGCCGATGCTCAGCTGCCCGGCTGTGATCGGCTCAAGGCCCGCGATACAGTTCAGCAGGGTAGATTTACCGCAGCCCGAAGGCCCGACCAGAACAAGGAAGTCGCCCTGTTCGATGGCCACGTTGATATCTTTGAGAATTTCAACCGAACCATAGCTTTTGAACAGGTTGTTGATTTCGAGGATAGGAGCCATGGAGTTATCCTTTCACGGAGCCAGCGGTCAGACCGCGGACAAAGTACTTGCCGGCGACGACATAGACGAACAGGGTTGGGAGCGCGGCGATGATCGCTGCGGCCATATCCACGTTGTATGCTTTTACGCCGGTGGTCGAATTGACAATGTTGTTAAGGGCGACGGTCACAGGTTGCGTGCCCGCTTGGCTGAAGGAGACCCCGAACAGGAAGTCATTCCAGATTTGGGTGAACTGCCAGATGACGGTCACAACGATGATCGGCAGCGACAGCGGCAGAAATATCGACCAGAAGATCCGAAAGAACCCAGCGCCATCCACCTTGGCTGCTTTTGTCAGCTCGGATGGGATCGACACATAGTAGTTGCGGAAGAACAACGTGGTGAACCCCAAGCCGTAGATAACGTGAACAAAGATGAGACCAGGGATGGTGCCTGCGATCCCCATCAAGCCCAACATGCGCGCCATAGGCAGCAAGACAACCTGAAAGGGAATGAAGCAGCCAAAGAGCATCAGGGCGAAGAACAGGTTTGCGCCCTTGAACCGCCACTGCGCCACGACATAGCCGTTGAGCGCCCCGATCAGCGTTGAGATCAGAACGGCCGGGACTGCAATCAGGACAGAATTCCAAAAGAATGGCCGCACGCCTTCGCACTGGATGCCGGTACACGCGCTTGACCATGCGGTGCGCCAGGCATCGAAGGTCAGCTCTCGCGGCAGGGAGACCAGATCGCCGGTGCGGATCTCCTCAAGGCTCTTGAAGGACGTCGTCACCATGACAAACAGCGGCATCAGGTAGAACAGCACGAAGAGCCCCAACATGATGTAGAGAACCCAGCGCAAGACGACCTTGCCGATGCGTCCCTGCGCCTGAGGCGGCGAGTAAGACATATCAGTCATCTTTTGTCCTCAGCTCTGAATAGAGATACGGCACGACAATCGCGAAAACGACCATCATCATAATCATCGCAGAGCTGGCCGCCTGGCCAATGTCACCGCGCGAAAACGCCATTGTATACATGTAGGTTGCCGGCAGGTCGGTCGCGTAACCCGGTCCGCCGCCTGTCAGCGCAATCACCAGATCGAAGCTTTTGATCGCAAGATGCGACAGCACAATGAAGGCCGACAGAAAGATTGGGGCCATCGCCGGGATGATGATGGCGGTGTAGACCCGCCAGGTCGGGATGCCGTCCACCTGTGCGGCCTTGATGATCTCCTGATCGACGGATCGCAATCCGGCCAGAAACAGCGCCATGACAAACCCAGAGCTTTGCCAGACAGCCGCAAGGACCACCGTGTAGATCGCCATATCCGGGTTCACGAGCCAGTCGAAGGTAAAGTTCTCGAAGCCCCACCCGCGCATAGTGGCCTCCAGCCCGAGGCCGGGGTTCAAGATCCACTTCCAGGCCGTACCGGTCACGATCATGGAAAGCGCCATCGGGTACAGGTAAATCGTGCGGATCGCGCCTTCGGTGCGGATGTTTTGGTCTAGCAAGATTGCCAGGATAAGACCAAGACACATTGCAATGACGATGAACAGGCAGCCGAACACAAAAAGGTTGGAAAACGCTGTGTCCCAGCGCGGGGAGTCGAAGAGCCGATCATACTGGATGAAGCCGTCGATTTCGTACCGTGGTAAAAGCCGCGACCGCGTCAGCGAAACCCAAGCAGTCCAGGCAATGAAGCCATAGACAAAGATCAGGACAACAATAAACGAGGGGGCCAATACCAGTTTGGGCGTGTTCTCTTCAAGCCACTTGGTCATCTGGCATTTCCTTGAATTTCCCCCCCCACACAAGCATGTGCAGGGAGGGAGGGAGGGTCGTTGGTTATAGGCTGTTTGCGATCGCGTCAGCCAGTCTCTGAACAGCGTCCTCAGAGGACATGTCAGAGTTGAAATGCGCGGTCACAGTGTCGGTGATGGCACCGGCTTGTGCGCCGCGAAGCGCCATACCATGCGCGTAGGATGGCAGAAGCGAGCCACCTTCGTTGCTGGCTGACATATCGTCGGCCGACAGCACTGCACAGGAGTCGAAATTGTCCAGCCCAACATCGGTGCGCACAGGGATGGAGCCCTTGTTCAGGTTAAAGACTTCCTGGAAGCTTTCGCCAACAACCAGCTCAGCCAGAAGGGCCTGACCGGCCTGCTTGTCGTCGCCGTCTACAGCGAACATTGCAAAGCTGTCCACGTTATAGAGGAAGCCTTCGCCCGGTGTGGACATGCAGAGGAAATCTTCGCCCGGCACTTTGCCTGCGGCCATGAATTCGCCCTTGGCCCAGTCACCCATGATCTGGAAAGCGGCTTCGCCGTTCATGACCATGGCTGTTGCGAGGTTCCAGTCGCGGCCAGAGAAGTTGCCGTCGACATAACCGCGCATTTTGCGCATCTGGTCGAACACAGCTTTCATGTCGTCGGATTTGATGGTGTCCATGTCCAGCTCGACAAAGGCTTTGCGGAACCCGTCAGCGCCAAGGATGCCCAGTGCCACGGCTTCGAAGACCGTCGCGTCCTGCCAGGCCTGACCACCATGTGCCAGCGGGATAATGCCAGCCGCTTGCAGCTTGTCGGCTGCCGCGTTGAACTCGTCCCAGGTCGTTGGCATTTCGAGGCCGTTAGCCGCAAGAACTTCTGCGTTTGCCCAGATCCAGTCCACGCGGTGGACGTTCACGGGGGCCGCACACCAAGTGCCTTCGCACTGCATGTGACCGGCAATGGCCGCCGGCAGAATGTCTGACCAGTTATTTGCTTCTGCAACCGCAGAGATGTCGGCCAGAACGCCTTCTTCATACCATTCCTGGATCGCCGGGCCCTTGATTTGGGCAGCCGTTGGTGCGTTGCCAGCCAGAACACGGGCACGCAGCGCCGTTCCTGCCGCATCACCACCGCCACCAGCGACGGGCATATCTGTCCAAGTGCCACCATTAGCGGCGAACTCTTCCTGGAGAACGGCAACCGATTTGGCTTCGCCGCCGGATGTCCAGTAGTGCAGAACTTCTGCTTGTGGCGACGCATGCCCGTCAGCAAATGCTGCAGTTGATGCCGCAATCGCCAAACCTGACACTGCGCCAAATACTTTCATCTTCATTCTGATTTCCTCCCAGAAATATGTGCGCTCATTAGCGGCGCGTCAAACTTTTCTGGCTGCAGCGATGCAGCATTGCAATTGACGCAGAGCGGCTATTCAGGGCTATTCATGCGTTTAAAGGCCACTTCGTTACATGTTGTTACCTAGCACTCGATTTTGTTGCACAGTGTTACATACACAAGCAGTCAGGACACCGTTCCACCCGTACAAGCATCCCAAAGAGGCGCGCAATGGCCATCCCTCGCATTCTAGTTGTTGATGACGATTCTGACATGCGCCAGATGTTGACGCAATTCCTGCGGCAAAACGGAACGATTGCCCTGCCCGCCGCAAACGAGCGCGAGGTGCAGAACCATCTGGATTCGGGGCGCGTCGATCTGATCCTTCTGGACGTGATGCTGGGGGACGAAAGCGGGCTGGAGATCTGCAGCCGTTTGCGAAATGAGCATGAGGTGCCCGTTATCATGGTGTCAGCGCTCGCGGCAGATCACCAATGTATGGAAGGCTATACGGCTGGCGCGGATGACTACATCACCAAACCTTTCAACCCTGAGCTGTTGTTGGCGCGGGTGAAGGCAGTTCTGTCTCGCGCGCGGCGATCGTCCTCTTTGGTGCATCGTCGCAATACCAAGACCTTCCGGTTCGCAGGCTGGACCTTCCACGCCAAGACGCAAGAGGTGCTGTCTCCCGCTGGCGTGCAGGTCGCATTGTCCCAGCGTGAGACGGCTCTGCTGCAGGTCCTTCTCGCAAACCCCCATATCCCTTTGACCCGCACCGAGATCGCGACGGCGCTGGATGTCACCGGCAGCGACACGCAATCCATCGAAGCGACGGGACGTTCTATCGACGTGCTCGTGGGGCGTCTTCGCAACAAGATCGAGCAAAACCCCAAAAACCCCACCGTCCTCAGGACAGAGCGCGGCGTCGGATATGTCTTTGCCATCGACGTCGAGGCTCTGGATAGATGAAGAAACCAGCCTCAAGCCTGAAGAGCATTGGTCTTTTCTTGGTCAGTGCAGCTTTTTTGACTGGCGGTCTGTCGGTCTGGCTATGGACACAATCGACGGCCAATTGGCGGCATCACCAAAGCACCGCCTTTGTCGCGGGTGTAACGCTTTACGGTGCGTTGCAAAACGGCACAGCACCGCCGGAAGGGGTTATGCTTAGCCCCTTGTCCACGGAAGAGCAGATGCTGGCTGCCTCAGGCCAGTTTCGCCAGGTCGAAGGCGCAACCTCTGCCTCACGGATCACGATTGTCCCGATTTCCGCAGATATCATGCCCCGGCGCATCGGTATCCCGCTCACCCTCGCTATTTTATCCCCCGACATCACCTATAGCCTTGCCGATCTGTCAAACCGAGACCGTCAAACGGCTGCCGAAACAACCGGGGCTGTGACGCGCAAATTGGCATCCTTTTGCAGTGATCCGGTCGTGCTTGCCAAACTGGGCGACCAACCATGGGTCAGGATCGACGGCACATCTGTCTGGGGCTGCGATGCGAGCCCTGCGGACTGGCGGTTATTGGCGGTGTTTCTGTCGGTCCTGACACTGGGGATCCTTGTGACCCTCGCGCTGAACCTCTCCTCCGATTTCAACGCCTTCGCACATCAGCTGCGCAACCGGCGGCGGGTCGGTGGCCCCACCCAATATGACCCGATTGGCCCGCAAGAACTGCGCGAGATCGTGACGGCGGTGAACAGCTATCTTGAGATCGAACGCGACCAGCTGGCAAGTCGCGCAGCCGTTCTGTCAGGCGTCAGCCACGATCTGGGCGCACCAGCAACGCGACTGCGCCTGCGCACCGCGTTGATTTCCGACCGGGAGCTGCGGCAAAAATTCGAGAACGATATCGATTCAATGACCGGCATCATTGAAAGCGTGCTGACTTATACCAATGCTGAAATGAACCTTGAGGCACCGCGTAGTTTGTCTTTGACATCACTGGTCGATGCCATCGTCGCGGATTATCAGGATATAGGCCGCCCTGTCATGCTTGAACAAAGCAAAGAGGTCATTGTCCAAGGGGGCCCCTCCATCTTTATGTCACGGCAGGGCCAGGGCGTGGTGCCATCTGAGCAAGACATCATCGTCGTCGCACGGCCCGTTTCATTGCAGCGGGCGATCACAAATCTGATTGAAAACGCGCTGAAATACGGCAGGCGGGCTCATATATTGCTGCAGGCAACGGCGAAGACCGCAACGATCATGGTCGAAGATGAAGGCACCCTGACCTCCGCGCGCGAAATCGAGGCTCTGATGGACCCGTTTCAACGCGGAGAGAACACCGCGACCATAGACGGGCATGGGTTGGGGCTGACGATTGTTGCGACCATTGCCAAGCTCCATGGCGGGTCATTGGAGTTTGAAGACGGATCCAGAGGTGTCGCGGCACGGTTGGAGATACAACGCTCTTAGCGGAAGTGATCGCGATATTGATTGAGGTCCTTGGGTGGCGTCCAAAGCGCGCCTCTTTCTTGCCTGGTTGATCCCTGCCGCATCTTACCAAGGTTGCTCTTGGCTCGGTTTAGGCAATTGCCTGCAGCGCAAGATCGGGCGTATCGCCATCACTATGCGCTGCAGGCTCCCCTTTTTGGCCTGGGCGTTTTAACCCCTTTCAGGTCAATCGCGCCGTGTCAGCGAAGCCCCAAGCTGCGGCAGTCGCTTTCCAACCCATCGCCACAGAGCTCTTCAACCGAGACAATGCTCTTATCGACGATTTCCACCTTCAAGTTGTCTTGCGTCACAACCGCCGGCACAAAAAGCTGTGACGGTGTTCCCAGAAACTCCACGTTGGATGGCGGCACATCTCCGTTCAGGAATGCGACGGAGGCTTCTGCGGCCGCCTTCGCGACGATCTCGGATGGTTTGGAAATGGTGTTATATTGCTCGCCAGCGATGATGCGACGAAGTGCTTCGACCGTCGCGTCATTGCCGGTGACGGGTGGCAATGGATCCATGCCCGCCGCTCTCATTGCGGCAATAGCGCCGCCTGCAGTCCCATCATTGGCGGCAACCACGCCCACGATCTGCCCAGAAAATTGCTGAATTTGATCCGCCATCCAGTCCTGCGCCTTTGGTGGCGCCCAGCCGGGCGTGTCAAACTCGGACAATGTGGCGAAACCGGTCTTGCTCAAAACCGAATAGGCGCCGTTCTTGATCAAGGTTGCGGCCCCGTCCGTTGGGGAGCCATTGATCTGCACAACCCCGCCATCGGCATCGCTCAAACCCTTTGATTCAAGGTTTTCAATCAGCGACGCAGTGATGGCCCGGCCAATCCCTTCATTGTCAAAAGAGATGTAAAAATCCGCTGGTTGCGCAGATATGGGACGGTCATAGGCAATGACCTTGACGCCTGCTTCGTTGGCCTGCCGAACCAATTGCGCCCCTGCCTCGGAATCGACCGCGCTGAGAACGACGACGCTTGCGCCCATGCCCACGACGAACGCGAATTGCTGCGCTTGCCGTTCGGAATCACCATTCGCATTTTGGTAGATAACCTTACACTCTGCGCAAAGCGCTTTGATTGCCACCTGGAAGCCGGGATTGTCGCGGGCTTCATAGCGAGACGACGCCTGGTCAGGCATGAGAAATGCAATCGTCTTTGCGTTTTCTGCCATTGCCGATGCGGGCATCAGAAGTGTGACGGCTGCTGCGAAAAGTCTCAAACCTGTGCTTTTAAATAGCTGTTTCATGGTTATTTCTTCCATTCATTTGTCTGTATCTGGGCGGATTTAAAATTGGATGGGGGCAGCCATTAAGCTGCCTTTTTGATCCACACTTCGACCCGTCTGTTAATGGAGCGGCCTTCATCGGTCGTATTGCACGAGACCGGAGCGGTTTCGCCGAACCCAATTGTTTTCATGTCGATCTTGTCCAGGCGATCTCCGGCGACCTCGGCAATGGCTGCGCGCAGCTCGGAGGCCCGGCGTTCCGCAAGTGCCAGGTTGCTGGAAAAGGCTCCGACGTCATCGGTGAAGCCGACCAGATTGACTTCTGTGCCTTCGGGTTGCTCTTCGAGAAAATCGATCAACCGCACGAGGTTCAGCTTCCCTCGCTGGGTCAGATTGCTCGATCCGGTAAGGTAGCGAAACGTGGAGGACAGCCGCTCAGAATCCGCCATCAAAGAGAGCATATCGCGCATGATGCTGCCCTCGTAGGCATCGACGTTTTCCGAAAGCAACTGTTGCGCGCGCGGGCCGGTCAAACCCAACGCGCTCTTTTCGACCCCTAGGTCGATATATCCCGATTTAGCGATGACTTCGTCTGCAGCCGAAGACGTCGCATATTGCAAGAACCTATTGGCCTCAGACGAAAGACGGTCGTCGCGGCTATAGAGATAAAGGAAACGCTGAAGCGGATATTCTTCTGTGCGCGACGAGAACGTGTCTGGATTATACTCAATGCCGCATTCGCTTACGAGGTTCACAGCCTTAGCGCCGCGCTGGAACGCGTAGGAGACGTAACCGATTGCATTTACGTCTTCATTGACGGCGTTTGCGATTTCAACATCGCCCGAAACAACGTCCAAAGATTGCGGTGCCACAACGTCTGTCCGGTCCAGAAGGCGGCCTTCTACAAAGGCGCGTGTCGTATTGGCCGGGGGCGGCAGCACAACCTTGATCGGTGCGTCTTCGCCGCCAAGCTGGGCCCAATTGTCTATCTCGCCGGTCAATATCTTTTTGAACAGATCGATTTCGATTTGTTGGATCGGATTTTCCGGGTTCGAAATAATGACGACGCTGTCAACGGCAAGGAAGTGTTCGTTCTTGGGGTCGACCATGCTGCCGCTGCCATCACCTCTGAGGAGTTGCGCCTCGCGCGGCAGGATACGGCGCGCTGACATCCCAATATCGGCAAAACCGCCCAGCAGGTTTGCGAAGGCATCCGCTGACGTGGACGGGACGATTGTAAAGGAGTCGCCCTCCACGCCAAACCCGCCTTCGCCAATGACCCTGCCTTGATAAACACCCGATGGTGCGACCGTTTCGGCGTCCAGAATAGCACCTTCAGAGCTTGCATATCCGCTCAGCAAAAGGGGCGTGACTTGCTCGCCGATAATGTCAGAGCCGAAAAAGAACACATCCGTGCTCAGGGCTTGGTCAGCTTTGAACACAGCGGGTTCCGCCTGTTCTGCGGGCTCTTCAGGACATCCCGGACCAAAACAGTTCACGTTTGATCGGATGACGTTGATCAACCCGATTGATGTCTCGACAGAGTAAGAGTCTTCCGTGATCTCCACCAGCCGGCCGGAGACGGCCACATCGCCGTCTTTCCATTTCAGCTCTACGTCCTGGGCAATTGCCAATGGTGTATTTAGAAATGTGATGGCAGCCGCCATTGTGGTGATCTTCTTGAAGTCTTTTCTAATAATCATTGCTGAATTCCTCAATAATTCGTCTATCTCAGTTCATTTTTTGAACCCGGTGCGGCTTAGAGTCATTGTTTCGAAAAATGTCTGGAATAAGGAAATCGAATTGGGGTAATTCGGAATTTCGTCCGTTCTGTTACATTCTGTTACAATTGAAATGATCGGATCTGTTGAAAGACCTGCCCTGTAAGGCTCACCCTCTTTTCGCCAAAACGGCGGCGCGTCCTCGCGCTTTGTCACCCTCGCGCCACACCCCCCTTTTCTCAGAACTAGGGGAACGCCGCAGCAGCGCTGCAAAGTCACGAAGCGGGAATTGTACGGGTCGGCCAGCGCAACACTTTTGGCTGATGTTGCGTGGTGACGGATCTACGATCGTGCCGACACGGTGCTGAATCTTGCCCTGACTGCAAAGATACCCACCGCCACAGGAGGACCGGCAACTACGTGTTTTTTGTTTGCTAAATGGTGCCCGGGGGCGG
>CAYLVP010000027.1:0-10255 GCA_964387155.1 uncultured Rhodobacterales bacterium
GCTCGTCTCCGGGGATGTTGAGCAGGATCGAGCTGATCCGCCCGCCATACATCGCACCGTAATAAACGGCGGTCATCAGTACCAAGGCGGCGGTGGCATCAAGCCCCAGCGCAAAGGAAATGGGGATCAGGATCGCCACGCCATTTGACGGGCCCAGGCCCGGCAGCGCGCCGATGATGGTGCCGATAAAGCAGCCGACCACCGCCAGCATCAGCGTGTAGGGCGACAGCGCCACGGAGAAACCGAGTGCGAGATTTGCGAGCGTTTCCATGGCTTAATGCCCTCTCTTTGAGTGCTTTGCGGGCATCAGTGCCCGACGAATGGAATGAGAATGGAGAACGCGTCCCACAGTTTTTCAGGCGTCGGGATGCGGTAGGCCACCACATTGCCCAGCATCAGCACAAATTTGAAGACGGCAAACAGCCCAAGCGACAGACCAATGCCCGCAACTAACGCCCGCTTTGGGTGTGGCGAGATCTGGTAGCTCAGGATGGCGGCGGTGACGGCGGTGGGCAGGATGAAGCCCAAAGGCGTCATCATCACGGAATAGACAGCCAGCACGATGACAGCGACCAACAGATTGCCCCATGTGCGCGCCATGGGCCAGTCGGGGTCCGGGTCCGGCTTGAATATCAGCACAAGAGAAGAGATCGCAGCGACCGCGCCGATCAGCACCGGGAACAGTTTTGGCAGGTACTCACCGGAAAAGAAGTTGGTCTGGATCTGCGTGGCGGCCGCGATATACGCGACCGCCGTTATCAGCGTGATCAGACCGAAAATTCGGTCTGATGCCATTACTGGAGAACCCCCAGCTCTTTGGACATGGTGTTGATTTCGCCCACAAGCCCGTCAACATAGGACTGGAAGTCGCCGCCAACTTTGGTGAACGGGGCCAGGCCGTTGTCTTTCATTGCCTGCGCCCATGCGTCACTGTCGGCCACCTGCTGCAGCTTGCCGGCCCATGCGTCGAACTGCTCGTCCGAGATGTCTTTGGGCACGTAGAGGCCACGCCAGTTGACCGCGACCACGTCGAAGCCCTGCTCCTTGGCGGTTGGGATTTGCTCGAACCCAGGCACGCGCTCTTCGGTGAGGACGGCAATGACGCGGATGTCGCCATTGGACAGGAAGCTGACCACCTCAGACATGTCGCCGGTCATCGCTTGGGTGAAGCCACCGACCGTCTGCGTGATCGCATCCGCGCCGCCATCCACGCCGATATACTTCACCTTGGTGATGTCGGTGAAGCCACCCTCCTTGAGGATCATCAGCGGCTTGAGGTGGTCAAACCCACCCACGGCAGAGCCGCCCGCGAAGGCGACGGAGCCGGGCTCGGCCTTGATCATATCCACCAATTGGCCCAGGTCCTGAATGTCGCTGTCAGCGGCGACAGCAATTACGCCCGGGTCAGCACCGATGGCGCCCACAAAGCGCACCTGATCAGCGGTCATGCCCGCATAGGCATTCTGCGCCAGCCGGGTCGTTGTGGCGGAAGAGGCGGCGACGATCAGGTCGGCGTCATCGCTGCGCTCGGCAACCACGGTGTTATAGGCCAGACCGCCGCCCGCGCCGGGCATGTTGGTGACCTGCACCGGCTTATCCACCGCGCCGATGTCATACAGGATTTTGCCGATCTGACGGCAGGTGAAATCCCAGCCGCCGCCCGGGTTTGCCGGGGCGATACATTCTGCGGCATGTGCTGAGGTTGCGCCCAGCGTCAGGGCAACGGCTACGCCAAGCCCCTTAAGAGACAAGTGTTTCATCTAATTTCCTCCCAAAAACTGGCGAGGTCTGTGCCCCGCTCCGATGGGAAGAGTTGCAAGGGAAGCCGCTTAGAGTCCAGCCCTTTGTGCCAGCTTGTCGTTACCCGCCTTTTTCGGCGCGGCGCAGCATACCGAAGAGGTCTCGCGGATCATCCGGGTCGGCCAGCATGTCAAGCAGGGTATAATGACCGGTCCGCTCCAGCTGATCATGTATGTAGCGCAGGGCAGAGAAATCCTCGGTCGCGAAACCGACGCTGTCAAAAAGCGTGATCTGGTCTGCGCTGCTGCGCCCCTTGGATTTGCCCGCGATGACCTTCCACAGCTCGGTGACCGGGTGATCGGGGTCGAGCTGTTGTATCTCCCCCTCAATGCGGGTTTGCGGCGGGTATTCGACGAAAATATCGGATCGCAGCAAGATATCGCGATGCAGCTCAGTCTTGCCGGGGCAGTCGCCGCCGATGGCGTTGATGTGCTGCCCGCTGCCGACCATGTTGTCGGTCAGGATCGTGGCATATTGCTTGTCGGCGGTGCAGGTGGTGATGATCTGAGCCCCCGCCACGGCTTCCTGCGCGGAGGCGCACGGGACGACCGTAAGCCCTGTGTGTTCGAGATTGCGCGCAGCCTTGGCGGTCGCCGCCGGGTCAATGTCGTAGAGCCTGACCGTGTCGATGCCCAGAACCTCCTGAAAGGCCAGCGCCTGAAACTCGCATTGCGCCCCGTTGCCGATCATCGCCATGCTGCGCGCGCCTTCGGGCGCCAGGTGTTTCGCAGCCACGGCAGAGGTCGCGGCGGTGCGCAACGCCGTCAGCACGGTCATTTCCGACAGCAGCACCGGGTACCCATTGTCGACCCGGGCCAGAACGCCGAACGCCGTCACCGTCTGAAAGCCGCGCGCCATGTTCGCCGGGTGGCCATTGACGTATTTAAAGCCATAGGTCTGCCCGTCCGAGGTTGGCATCAGCTCGATCACACCTTCATCAGAATGGGCGGCGACGCGCGGGGTCTTGTCAAACTGCTCCCACCGCAGAAAATCGGCCTCGATGTAGCCCGCAATTTCGGCGATGATCTTTGCCGGGCCGATGGCGTTGACGATTTTCATCATGTTGTCGACGCTGACAAAAGGCACCATCGCCAGCTTAGAAGGGGCTGTCTGCGTCATCAGTAGCTCCGTGTCTTGCGGTCGAGCACGGTGCGGCCCAGCAGGCTGGCGCAAAGGTCTACCATCAGCTTGGCTGTGCGCCCGCGTTCATCAAGAAAAGGGTTCAGTTCGACCATATCGAGGGAGGTGACGAGCCCGCTGTCGCACAGCATCTCCATCACCAGATGCGCCTCCCGAAACGTGGCCCCGCCCGGCACCGTGGTGCCTACGGCAGGCGCGATGTCAGGGTCCAGAAAATCAACATCGAGGCTGACATGCAGCGCGCCATCTGCTGCCCGGACCCGCTCGAGAAAAGCGCGCAGGGGTGCGCGGATGCCATGCTCGTCAATCGCGCGCATATCATGCACGTCGATGCCTGTGGCCCCCAACGCTTCCCGCTCAGCCGCATCGACGGATCGAATGCCCAGCATGCACACATGCTCTGGCCGAACCGCCGCGGGAAGTTTGGGATAGATGCCCTCAAACCCCGGCTGCCCGGTGAAATAGGAGACCGGCGTGCCATGCAGATTGCCGCTTTGCGTCGTTGCCAGCGTATGAATGTCGGGATGCGCGTCGAGCCAGAGCACGAACTGGGATTTGCCCTGCTCAGCACTGAATTGCGTGACCCCGGGCACCGTGCCGATCGACAGGCTGTGATCGCCGCCCAGGAAGATCGGCAGATCGCTCGCCTTGGCGGCATCGTAGGCCGCTTGGCGAAGGACGTTGCCCCAGCCCACGGTTTCCGAAAGATCATGCACGGCGGTGTTTGGATGGGTCAGCTCGGGCAATGCCGGTCGCTCGATATTTCCTGTGTCTTGAACCACATGGCCCAAAGCCTCCAGGGTCTGTGCCAAGCCGGCCGTGCGAAACGCGTCAGGACCCATGATGCAACCGGGTTGGCTGGCCCCCGACTGTACCGGGGCACCAACAAGCTGACAGGTGAGATGTTTCATGTGCAATGCTCCTTCGGTGCAAGTTTGAAACCAAACTGACAGAATTTGGAATGTATATTGTGATCAAAGCGCGCTATAGATTTACCAAAATAGACATGTAATATCCTATTATGATCAAAGCTGACCTTGACCAGACCGACCGTGATCTGATTGCGGCGCTGACGGCTGATGGCCGCGCATCGGTCACAACGCTTGCCGGCCGGCTTGGCCTGGCGCGGGCGACGGTAAAATCTCGCCTCGAAAGGCTGCAAAGCTCCGGCGTGATCCGTCGGTTCACGGTGGAATTGAGCGCCGAGGCGGCCCCCGATCTGGTTCGTGCGGTCATGCTGATCGAGCTGCAAGGCCCGCTGGCGCGCAAGGTGACAGAAGCCCTGCGGCGCATGCCTGCGATCACCGATCTGCATTCGACCAACGGCGCCTGGGATTTGGTCGCCCAGATCGAAGCCGCAAGCCTGCCCGCATTCGACCGGGTGCTGCGCGAGGTCCGCGAAATTAAAGGCGTGCTCAACAGCGAAACCTGCCTGCTGCTCGACCGGGCATGACCGGGGTTTTGCCGCCGCGTTAAGGGGCAATTCAGAGTTTTGGATTAGGCGGTGCGCATCCAGCAGTTTCGAGTAGCCCAATGTCCGACGACGCCGTCCGCCCGATTATCATCAAACGAAAGAAAGTCTCCGGCGGGGGCGGCCATCACGGTGGCGCCTGGAAGGTGGCTTACGCGGATTTCGTGACCGCCATGATGGCCTTTTTCATGCTGATGTGGCTGCTCAATGCCACGACAGAGAAACAGCGCAAGGGGCTTGCCGACTATTTCAGCCCAACCATTGCGGTCGCCCGGATCTCGGGTGGGGGCGATGGGGCGTTTTCGGGCGACAGCCTGAACGCGAGCGAGGCACTGGCACAGTCAGGGCGCGGCGGCTTTGCCGAACTTCCGCCTGTTCCAGCAAGCGCGAATGGCGCGGTCGATCCGGCTCAGGACAGTTCGGGCGCACATGAAATGCGCGCGCTGGAAGAGGTGCAGCTTGGCATCGTCGGAAATGGTGGAGACAGCCTTGTTCAGGAAAACGCCAAAAAACACATCACAACGCGGTTGACCGATGAGGGGCTGATTGTCGAGATTTTTGATCTTGACGGCGCGCCGCTTTTTGATCCTGACACAAATGATCCGACCCCCACGATGGTGGCGATTTCAGACATATTGAACGAGGCTTTCTCGCTGGTCACAAACCCGGTCGCGGTCGCCTCACACAGCGCCGCGATCTCGCCGCTCTTTCTGGAAAACCCATCCTGGACGATAACGACGGACAGGGCGCAATCCACGCGGGTCCTTTTGGAAAAGGGTGGCCTGAATCCCTTGCGCGTCGCGCGTGTCACAGGCCATGGCCAACAATCCCCCCGCTTCGACAATCCGATGGCGACACGGAACAATCGACTCGAAGTCATCCTGCTGCGCAGCGAGCAGGGATAGAAAATTGCATCACATTTTATCTGTTAGGGCGGAATTAAGGGAGCGTCCGCATAGTGCACCGAAATGTAAGAGTTACTCCAGAAGGGCGCAAATATGTCAATTTCCTCCTCGCTGAATGCCGGTGTCGCCGGCTTGGCCGCGAATGCCAGCAGATTGTCGACCATCTCAGACAATATCGCGAACTCCAGCACTTTCGGCTATAAGCGAGCGCAGACAGACTTCCACTCCATGGTCATCTCGGACGGAACCGGAACCTATTCCGCCGGGGGTGTCCGGGTCACGTCGCAACGGCTGATTGACCAGGCCGGTTCACTCGTGACGACCGATAACTCTACGGATCTTGCGGTCCGTGGCCGGGGTTTTCTGCCTGTCACCACAGCTGCAGCGATCAAAGGGCAGGAGGATATTGACGGGCCTTTCCGCCTCGCCACAACCGGCTCATTCCGCACGGATTCCGAAGGGTATTTGCAGACAAGCACTGGCATGGTGCTTCTTGGCTGGCCGGCCGATGCTGATGGCACTGTGCCGACCTTTACCCGCGACACCGCCGATGCGCTGGAGCCTGTGCGCATCAACGTCAATCAATTTGCCGGTGATCCCACCACACGGATCGAGTTGGGCGTGAACCTCCCCGCAACGGAGACCGAAGCAGGTGCCGGAGGGAACCCACTTGAGCTTTCCGTGGAGTATTTCGACAATCTTGGCACATCCCAGACAATCAATGTGACGTTCCAACCTGATGTGCCTGGCACCGGCAGTTCGAACATTTGGACCATGACGCTGCGCGATTCAGCATCAGGTGGCGCGATTGTCGGTGAGTATGAAATGGAATTTGACGCATCGCGCGCCAATGGTGGCACGCTTGATCGCTTGGATGTCCAGGCAACGGGTGGCGCCTACGTCCCGGCGACCGGATCATTCTCGGTTGATGTGGCAGGCGGACCGATTGAGATCAGTGTGGGGGGGTTGAATGACGGCGCAGGTCTGACCCAGCTATCCGACAGCTTCGCACCGACACAAATCACCAAGGACGGCTCGCCAGTTGGCAACATGATCTCTGTTGACGTCGACCAAAATGGCTTGGTTCAGGCGACTTTTGACATCGGCATAACCCGCACCGTCTATCAGATCCCGCTGGTGGACCTGCCCAATCCCAACGGTTTGCGCGCGCTTGACAACCAGACCTACCAAACCACCAAGGATAGCGGCTCATTCTTTCTATGGGATGCGGGCGACGGACCGACCGGTGACATCATCAGCTTTGCCCTTGAGGAATCGACAACCGATGTTGCGGGTGAGTTGACCCAACTGATCCAAACGCAGCGCGCATATTCGTCCAACGCGAAGGTCATCCAGACAGTCGACGAGATGCTGCAAGAAACAACCAACATCAAACGATAACAGCCTTATAGGATGGGTCGGCCATGAGCCTTACAGCAGCACTTTCCAACGCCGCGTCCGGCCTTTCGGCTGTGACCAGGGCAGCCGAGCTTGTTTCAAGCAACGTGGCCAATGCAACCACCGATGGCTACGGTCGCAAAGAAATCGAGTATGCCGCAAACGTCACGGGCGGCGCGGGTGCAGGCGTCCAGGTCGCCAGTGTGAACCGCGTTGTGAACCAGCCAGCAATCAACGACCGCAGGCTGGCAGAGGCAGAACTAGGGGCGGCGCAAACCGAAATTTCCTTCTTCGAGTCTTTGGAAACCGTGCTGGGTACGGTGGATGATCCCACGTCACTGACGGGGCGTATTGCTGATTTTGAAGCGAAATTGACGGTTGCAACCGCCTCTCCTGAAAATGAGGTGCAACTTGGCCTCACAGTCTCTGCTGCGAAAGGGATCGCTGGTCTGATCAACCGCGCATCAGACGAAGTGCAGGCGTTGCGCGTGAACGCGGATAGTACGATCGCATCTCAGGTCAGGACGCTTAACAGCGCACTTTCCGGCGTGTCGGACATCAACAAACAAATTCAGGCACTATCTGTCGCTGGAGGGGACGCTACCGGCTTGATGGATCAAAGGCAGCGGTTGATTGACGACATCGGAGAGCTGATACCAATTCGTGAATTGCCGCGTGACTTCGGTGTGGTCGCGCTGGCGACACCGAACGGGACATTGTTGGTGGAAAGCGATGCTGCCACATTCGAATTCACCTCAACGCCTACGATTGTCCCTGACATGACGGTTCAAAGCGGCGCAGTTTCGGGGCTCACGATAGTGGGTGCGAGCAGCAGCGCTGGGACACCGCTGGAAGCCATCGCAGGTGGTGCCCTTGCGGCAAATTTCGCAATCCGCGACACGATAGCTCCGTCGGCACAGGCTGAATTGGATAGCGTCGCCAGGAATTTGATCGAACGCGTCTCAGACGCGACGGTCGACCCGACAATCGGCACCGGGCCAGGCCTGTTTACGGATGGTGGCGCTGCTTTCGTGCCAGCAGATGAGCTCGGCTTGGCCGGAAGGATCACGCTGAATTTCGCTGTGGATCCGGCAACAGGTGGCTCCGTAACCCGACTGCGGGATGGGGTAGGTGCCGTTGCAACAGGTCCAGAAGGCAACCGATCAATCCTCACAGCGTTGTCCAACGTCATGTCTGGCAAGTCAGCCGATGGCACCACGACAATTCAGCCTGAGTTTGCAACTAAGGCGTCAGACCTTGTTTCAGGCTTTTCGAGCGAACGCATCAACGCCCAAAGTTCAGTAGCCTTTTTTCAAACCCAGTTTGACGCTTTCTCACGGGCGGAGGCTTCGGGTGGCGTCGACACCGACCAGGAGATGCAAAAGCTGCTGCTCATTGAACAAAGCTACGCTGCAAATGCAAAAATCATCCAAGCCATTGATGAAATGCTTCAGTCTCTCATAAGGATCTAGACAGATGATCGGTGGAGTAAGCGACCTTCAGCAAAACCTGCTCAACAGGCGGCAGAACTCAGAACTTAGGGCTCAACTCTTGAAGCTGACACAAGAAGTGGGCAGCGGAAGAATTGCCGACATTCACGGCAGTCTGTCTGGAAACGTGGCACCGTTAGCTTCGGTAAGCAACTCGCTGGCCATGTTAACCGCTTATGAAACAACAGCGAACCAACTCAATCTGAGATTGGACTATGCATATTCAGCGATGGAGGGGATACGGTCCAAGGTATCTGGGCTTGGCCCAGAGGTTCTGGCCGCAGTGAACCAAGGCGAAGCTGCGCTGGATGTGGTCTTGAATAGCGACAGCAACGCATTTGAATCAGCCGTACAATCCTTGCAGGTCCGCATTGGGAACCGATACATTTTCTCGGGCGAGAATTCGAGCGCGTCTCCGCTGGTTTCAGCGGAACAAATGCTGACTGCTTTAAGAGCGGAAACGGCTGGGTTGAGCGACGCAGACGATTTCTTCGACACTGTTGACCGTTGGTTCACTGAGGCGGGAAACGGTTTTGAGACAAGCGCATATCGCGGGGGTGCCGCGTCTGATGTTGGTATTGCCGTGTCTTCAACGAGTGTCGCCGCAGACACACCAACCGCTGACACTATGGTGTTGAGAGAAGCTTTACGAGATCTGGCGATGATCAAGCTGGTCGGGGAAGGATCTTTTTTAGGTTCAACGGAAGCAAAGGCCTCTTTGGGTCAAAGGATCGGCAGCTCGATGTTGACGACATCAGACGCGATGACACGCCACCAAGCGCAGGTTGGAAGTGTTCAGGAACAGGTGTCCCTGGCTCTTGCGCAGACTCGCTCCGAGCAGTTTTCCATGAACGAAGCTTATAATGAGCTGGTGGGCGTTGATCTGTTTGATGCAGCGAGCCGTCTGGAGGACACACAAACCAAGCTTGAGAGCATCTACCTCATCACTGCCAAAACATCACGGTTGAATCTAGCGGATTATCTACGATGAAATTGTTTCGACCCTTCGCGATTTTTGTTCTTGGGCTGGTGTTTGCGTTTCCTGCGGTTTCTGGCTCGGTACGGCTGAAAGACCTTGTGAATTTTGATGGTGTGCGAGGCAATGACCTGGTCGGATATGGCTTGGTTGTTGGTCTGAACGGATCGGGTGATGGCATTCGAAACGCACCATTTACAGAAGAGATGATGGCGTCGATCCTTGAGCGGCTTGGCGTAAACGTTACCGGAGAGCAATTTCGTCCCAAGAACGTCGCTGCGGTCATTGTAACATCTGTTCTTCCTCCATTTGCGAGAACCGGCGGCAGAATTGACGTCACAGTTTCAACAATAGGGGATGCAAAAAGTCTGCTGGGCGGCACATTGATTATGACACCATTAAGCGGTGCTGATGGTGAAATTTATGCAGTCGCACAAGGAACTGTGATTGCGGGGGGAATAAGTGCGGAAGGTGATGCTGCACGGGTCGTTCATGGCGTCCCGACATCGGGCACCATCGTTTCTGGTGCCCGCGTTGAACAGGAAGTTGATTTCCAACTAGGGAGTCTGACCCGGATGCGACTTGCATTGCGGGTGCCCGATTTTTCGACCGCAGAGCGGATAGAGCAGGCGATCAATGCGCAATTTCGCAGGCGCGTTGCGACCATGCAAGATTCGGGGACGGTAGAGCTTAATTTGGAGGCCACAGGCCTTCCGTCACCTGCGCATGTTCTCAGTCAGATTGAGAGAATTACGGTTGACCCCGGCAGCGCCGCGCGGGTCGTGGTCGACCAAAGGTCTGGCACTATAGTTATGGGCGAGGACGTCAGAATTTCGCGGGTTGCAGTTGCGCAAGGCAACCTAACGCTCACCATCGAAGAACAGCCTGTCGTGGTTCAACCGAGCCCGTTCTCAGAAGGGGAAACCATCGTCGTTCCGCGGACCAATGTTACCTTGGGGGAAGATCGTGGTACAGGTCTTGCCGAAATACCAAATTCAACCTCGCTGTCTGAAGTCGTCGCTGGCTTGAATGCTCTGGGGGTATCTCCATTAGACATGATTGATATTCTGAAGAG
>CAYLVP010000027.1:10355-37091 GCA_964387155.1 uncultured Rhodobacterales bacterium
TTGGTTTTGCCCTTGAGGCTCATTAATTCGAGCAGCTCATCAGCAGCCGCCTTGCTTATGAGTAGATTCGCGTTTGGATCCTCTTCGGCGGCGAGCCCGCGAAGCTTTGCAATGAACTCCGCACCCCAGGCCTCGCCCTTTTGGTCGTCAAGGAGCCCAAGAAGAAGTCGCGCCTTTTCTGATTTAGTAATCTTTCCTGCAGGAGTGCCGGACGCAACAATATGATTGCGGGTGCGACGATGCATCGGGTTTTCCATCAAAAATAACCTCTTACCAAAGCCGAAGCGATCAGGCTCCAGCCATCTGCAACAGCAAAGAATGCCAATTTGAACGGGAGCGAAATGATTGCCGGCGGCACCATCATCATGCCCATCGACATCAATATCGCGGCAACCACGAGATCAATAATCAAAAATGGCAGAAATATAAGGAAACCGATCTGGAAGGCGCGTTCGATTTCGCTGAGCATGAATGCGGGAACTAACAGCGAAAGCGGCGCGTCGGCGGGGGCCACTTCCGTTGGTTGTGGGCGGAGGTCTGTCAGTGTCGCAAAGGTGTCGAGATCCAGTCGCGCAGCCATGAAGACGCGGAAGGGCGCGATGGTTCGGTTGAAGGCATCTTCCAGCTCGATCTGATCTTCGGTGAGTGGGCGCAAGCCCTGCTCCCACGCTTGTTGAAAGACCGGGTCCATCACGAAATAGGTTAGGAACAAGGCGAGCGAAATGATCAACATGTTGGGCGGCGCCTGCTGCAAGCCGATGGCTTGGCGCAGGATTGACAAGACAGTCACAACGAATGGAAAGCAGGTGACCATGATCGCGATGCCCGGCGCCAGAGAGAGCAGCGTGATCAATGCGATCAACTGGATCGCGCGTGCGCTCAGGCTGGCCTCATCGCCCAGTGACAGCGATATGTCCTGCCCGAAAGCTGGCCCCGCCATGACCAGACATAAAAGGGCAAAGAGGGCGCTGCGTGTCACCGCCGCGCCGGGGCCTGATCGAATATCTTGCTCACGCGCACCGAGATGTCGCCATTGGCGCTGCCTTCCGCCTCTTCAAGCACACCCTCGGCGATGAGCCTGTTGCCGACATATAGTTCAACCGGATCGTCGATCTGGCAATCCAGGGACAACACAGTATCGACGCTCATGCTGCTGAGCTCGGCCATGGTTGGACGCGCCGTGCCCAAAGCGACCAAGACTTCGACCTTCACCGATGAAAGGATGCTGTCGCGTGCAGCCTGGGGCATTGTGCTATCCATAGCTGTGCTGCTCCTCTCCAGCAGGGGCAAAATGCGCCTGTATCGTGTCGCGTATGGCGCTCACCGCTGCGTCCACGTTGATCTCGCTCAGCCCGCCATCGAAATGAAGCTGAACTTGGGTTGCGGCCAGCGAGTCTTCGCCGCGGACAGTGACCGGCCCTTTGGCGAAAGTTTCGACCAGCGTGCTGAGCTCGGCGCAGGCATCAGGCGCACATAGGATCGTAATCGGCGTGTCTGACAGCTTCGTAAGCTTCTGAATTTCCTCAACGACCAAAGGCGCGAGCGCATGTTGTGCCGCCTCGGGCAGGATCGCGCCAATTATGGCCTCGATCAGCGGCTTGAAGGAGGAGGTCACATGTTGGCGCGCCTCAAAATAGGTAAAATCGATCTCTTGCAACGCCGTGGCGCAGTTGGCGCGCGCCTGCATGTCCTGGTCGCGGGCCTCGGCAACGGCGTCGTCCCAACCTGCCTTATAGCCCTTGTCGAAGCCGACCTTTTCATGGTCTTTCTGGTCAGACGAGTTGGCGACAAACGGGCCGGATGACCCTTCGCCCGCGAAGTCTTCCAGTGGCAATACCTGTCCCATTATGCGGTCCCTTCTGGTGTTTCGATCCAGCTGCGCAGGATTTCGACGGTTTCATCCTGGCGTTCATCAATGAGGGCTTTCAGTCTTTCGACGGGGTCCTGCTCCCCCGTGTCGGACGCGATTTGCCGGATGCCCCCCGGCGGAGCGGGCAACCCTGGAGCAGCCGCGCCGCCGGCCGTGCCAAACGGCGCGTCAATCTCGCCAATCAAGTCCTGCGCCCGGGGCGGCAAAGCTTCGGCGACGCCCGGGGTCGGTAGCGCATTGGCATTGGTCATGGCGTTCACCAAAATGGGCCTCACCACAAACAGCCCCAACGCCAGGACGACGGCGGCAGTCACCCCCAATTGAGCCAGCTTGACGATGTCAAGCGGGCGGCCAGTGGCCCAGCCGGGTGCCTCGGCGTCACCCGCAACTTCGAGGGGCGCAGGCAGATCCATTGAACGGATCGTGACACTGTCCCCACGCGCTTCGTCATAACCCACTGCCGATTTGACCAGATCTTCAAGCATCGCCAACTCAGCGTCAGGGCGCGCGACGGTTTGGGTCTGACCGGCGTCGTCGACCTGCTCTATCCCGTCAACCAAAACCGCCACGCTGATCCGTTTGATCGAGCCTGGCATCTTGCGCAGTTCCCGCGTTGTCTCGGACAGCTCATAGTTGACGGTTTCCTGGGTTTCGGCATCCTGAGAATTTGACTGATCCCCGCCTGCCGCATCGCCATCCGGCAGGTTTGACGCGACGGTCACATCCCCGTTTTGCGAATTCTGGCTGCTGCGGCTGGTTTCCTGCGTCTGTGTGCTGACGACGACCCGTCCATTGGGATCAAACCGGCGCTCGCGGATGACCTCATCATCGGTCAGGGTCTCGACATTCACCTCGACCACAGATTTGCCAATCCCCGTCCGGGCCTCGATAATCCGCTCGACATTTTGTTTCAACACGGCTGCGCGGTCGAGGCCAAGCCGCTGCGGTGAGGCGGTGTCGTCCTGCGCGATTACGGTGCCCAGATCGGCGTTGATGATCGAGACATTGTCCGGCTGCAGCCCGGACACAGCGGATGCCACAAGAAACCGGATTGCTTCGGCGGCGTCATCAGAAATCGTCCCCCCCGTGCCGCGGAGCGAAACCGATGCTGTGGGCGCAGATGTTCTGCGAAAAGGCGAGCTGTCAGTTTGGGCGATATGGACCCGTGCGGCGCTGATTTGGGGATTGGCAAGGATGGTGCGTGCAAGCTCCCCCTCCTTGGCGCGCATATAGGCCGCGTCAAACATCTGCGAGGTCGTCCCGAACCCCGACAGCGTGTCGAGCAGCTCATAGCCATTTACGTCACCCGCTGGCAGGCCTTCTGCCGCAAGCGTCAACCGCAACGCGTCCCGCTGGGCGCTATCTACATAGATGGCCGAGTTGCGCACATCATAGGCCACCCCCTGCGCATCCAGTGCGGCCAGCACCTCGCCAGAGGATTTCTGGCTCAACCCACTATAAAGCAGGGCATAATTTGGCTGTGCGGCAAGCCGTGTCAGCGCCAAAACACCAATCATTACAATAGCGGTCGCACCGATAACGATGATGCGCCGACGACCGTCTAACTGATCCCAAACACTCAAGATTTGCTGCACATTCTGCCCCTGATTCTGCGCAAGCCTTTCTGGCTGCGTGGGTTCAGATAGATCGCTTTGGCTTAACAATCGGTTAGCCAGTTGGCGGCTATAGGACAAAAAGTGAACTTCGAAAGAGATTCGTATGTCTGACGCAGAATCGCCGGAAGAGGCGCCCGCTCCAAAGAAAAGCAAGAAAGGCCTGTTGATCGGGCTGGTGGCGGCTGCCGTGCTTGGTGGCGGTGCGTTCTATGCGGTGTTCAGTGGGATGATCCTTGCGCCAAAGACCGAGGTTGCCAAGGAAGAGGGGCCGGTTCTTGAAGACACCAAAAAGGCCACCTTTGTTGAGCTGGACCCAATTGTCGTCTCGCTGGGGCGCAGCTCGTCGCACCAGCTTAGATTTAACGCCCAGCTCGAAGTCGAGCCGTCGAAACAGGAAGACGTTGCCAATCTGATGCCGCGTATCTTGGACGTGCTGAATGGCTATTTGCGGGCAGTTGATATCGCAGAATTACAAGAACCTTCCGCGTTGATCCGCTTGCGGGTCCAAATGCTCAGACGGATTGAGCTGGTTACTGGTGAAGGGCATGTCAAAGACCTGCTCATAACCGAGTTTGTCTTCACATAATGGTGGTTGGAATGGAGTATATCTCGGACATTTTGCTGGGAGCAGGCGCGCTTGCCGCTGCTTTCTATTGCGTCATTCTTTCACGCAAACTGAACCGGCTCAGCGGTCTTGACCAGGAACTTGGGACAGCAATCGCTATGTTGTCACAACAGGTCGACGAGATGACCTCGGTGCTGAAATCAGCTCAAACGGCAGCCGACGGCGCGCGCGGGGAGCTGGCCCAAATGACCGAGCGCGCGGAAACGGTTGCGGCCCAACTCAAAGATGTCACGCATACTACAGCACCGCCAGCAGTTGCAGTTGAGCCTGCGCCAACACCGCCGCCGGTCGAGGTGGCACAACCCCCGGTTGCCGCTGACAGCGGAGGGTTGCAAGACGGCGCCCCATCGCTTTTCGTACGCCACAGCGCGGCTGCCTCATGAAGAACGTTCCAAAAAGTCTGCGCTTTGGCGCACTGCCCAGCATTGTGGCCTTGTTGCTGCTGTCGGGGGCTTTGCGGCTGGGCGGGGTAGGGCTCGCTGTCGCAAATGAAACGGAGGATGGCGGTGCTCTTACCCCCGAGGCAATGGTACAGCCCAAGCCGCTTGATCCCGATACTGCAACGTTGTTGGCCGCAATTGCGGAACGCACCACTGCCTTGGATCAAAAGGAAAGGGAGCTCGCAAAGCGTGCCGAGGACCTCAATGCGGCACAAGTGCTGATTGACCAAAACCTCGCGCGCATGATCGAGGCCGAAGAAAAGCTGGCCCAGACAATTGCACGGGTCGACGGCGCCTCCGAGGGGGACATTGATCGACTTACAGCCGTCTACGAGTCGATGAAGCCGAAAGTCGCCGCCGCCTTGTTCGAGCAGATGACCCCTGAATTTGCGGCGGGCTTTCTGGGCCGGATGAACCCGGATGCCGCTGCTGGCATCCTGTCTGGCCTCTCGAGCGAGACCGGCTATGCGATCAGTGTGGTTTTGGCGGGACGCAACGCCAAAGCCCCGACCGAGTAACGTAATTCTAGCGCGAGTGGACTGAAGAATGATCGGGATTGTTGGTATTATTGTTGTATTCGCGATGGTCTTTGGGGGCTATCTCGCAGCTGGCGGCAAAATGGGCATTATCATTAAGGCCCTGCCCTATGAAATGACAATGATCGGCGGCGCGGCGCTAGGGGCCTTCATCATCAGCAACGACATGTCGGGCATCAAACACACCGGCAAGGATATCTTGAAGGTGTTCAAGGGGCCCAAATGGCACAAATCTGATTATCAGGATCTGCTTTGCCTTCTTTATGAGTTGATCCGAATTGCGCGCAAGAACCCGGTCGAGTTGGAACCCCATATCGAGGCTCCGGCAGATTCAGCCATCTTTGCCCGCTACCCGAAAATCCAGGGTGACAAGGAAACGGTGGAACTGATCTGCGATACACTGCGCTCGGCCGGGATGAACTATGACGACCCGCACCAGGTTGAAGAGGTTCTGGAAAAACGTATGGAAAGTAACTTGCACCATGCGATGCACTCCAGCCACGCGTTGCAAACAGTGGCTGATGGTTTGCCCGCGCTTGGCATCGTTGCGGCCGTCCTTGGTGTGATCAAAACGATGGGCTCTATTGACCAGCCGCCAGAGGTGCTTGGCAAACTGATCGGTGGTGCTTTGGTTGGCACTTTCCTGGGCGTTTTCCTTGCCTATGGGTTCTTCGGTCCTTTTGCAGCAAAAGTCAAAACCATCACCGAACATGATGGCCAATTTCACCAGCTGATCCGGGAAGTTCTGGTCGCCAACCTTCACAATCATGCCGTGAATATCTGCATTGAGGTTGGTCGGCAAAATACGCCAGGGGCCGTGCGCCCCAGCTTTGCCGATCTTGAACAGGCGCTGAAAGAAACCAAACAGGCGGCGGCTTAGCGATGCGGCTTGCTGCCACTGTGATATTGACCGCCATCCTGGCCGGCCCTCTTCAGGCGGCTACCCTCGTCCGTTCAGGGGAACATCAGGGCTTCACACGTCTCGTCGTGTATTTTGATCCTGGTCAAGCCTGGGAGCTCAATAAAACGGAGGCGGGCTATCAACTGGTCACAGAAGGGCTTGGTGAGGGGTTCGACCTAAGTCAGGCCTATGACCTGATCGGGCGAGACCGCGTTGCGTCCATGGCGGCATCGGATGACCGTCTGGCGCTGGAGATCGCATGTGCGTGCGAGGCGACAACCGACGTGCTGTCAACGGGCCACCTGATCATCGATATTGGGGAGGTGGGTGTTGTCGACACGAGCTTGGTGCAAGAACCTGTGCCCCCTAGTGGTCGTCAACCAAAGGCCGAAGATGATCAAGCTGAAGACACAACAGCCCCCGCCATCGCACTTGACCTGCCCGTAGCGCCACCAATCTTGCAGCTGGACAATGTTGCGCTTCCCGCCGCACCGGACCAACCCGATACGGCAGAACAGCTGACGCAATTTCGGCAACGGCTATTTGCAAATCTTGGGCGGTCTGCCTCACTGTCTCTGGTCACGATTGATGACCCGTCGGGGCGCGACACTCTGACCCCGTTGGCCGAAGAATTGCAGCTCTCGTTGGAACCTGAAAGGCCGCAGCGCACCGAGGTCAGCAATGCAGTCGATGACGCGCTGCGCAGCGGCGCATTGCGAGCTGCCCCCGAAGCCTCTGCGCGCTGCCCAGAACCAGAGGTATTTGATATTGCCACATGGGCCGGTGATGCTGAATTTTATGAAGAATTATCATCGATCCGGCGCAGCCTCGTGGGCGAGTTCGACCAGATTGATCCACGGCAAGCGCTTCGCTTGGCTCAAGCATATTTGCATTACGGGTTGGTTGCGGAGGCGTCCCACACCGTCGCGCAATTTGATATCCCCCCTGGGCCCGGCAGCGTTCTGAACGCGCTGGCGAAGATAATGAAAGATGATGAACTGGCCCAGCGTGAGCCCGCGCTCAATAGCTTCCTGCATTGTGATGGGCCAATTCTGCCCTGGCTGTTGCTTGACGCGCCCAAGACAGCGGATCTGGATGACCAGCGCCGTGCTGCCCTCGTGTCAGAATTCGCGCGCTGGCCAAACGAATTGCAAGATATGCTTGGCCAGCGGCTGATCACGGCGCTTGAATTCAGGGGCTACGAGACAACGGCCTCTGTTCTTAAAGAAGTCATCGCGGGCCCGCAGAACCAAGATACCAAAAAATCGCCGCGTGCAAGCGACCAAACTCAAGAGCTGCTGGCAGCGGTTGAAGACGGTTCGGAACGCTCTATCGGCGCGCTGGCTGACTATTTGCGTCAATCTATCGATGCAGGTGCCAACATCGCGCCGGACCAGCTTGAGCTTGCTGCCGCTTTCGAGCGCGAGACCTACGGGCTCCCCGTCAGCAATAGGTTGCGGGCGTTGCGCTTCGAAGCAATGGCCTATCAGGGCGAGATAGAGCTTCTGATGGCAGAGATCGAGCGCGAAGATCAAGGGTTTGCATCGCTAGAAAATGAGGCCGTCTCCCGCATTGCGGGCCATATCGCAGCGCTCGACGACGCGCAAAAACTGGCGCTCTTTACTGTCTTTTCGGAGAGGCAGAACGCGTTGGGGCGGTTCCCCCCTGATGTGCTGAAGGTCCTGGCAGAACGGCATCTAGATATGGGTTTGCCCAATATCGCTGCGCGCCTGTTGCAGGATTATGCTGTGCCAGCGCAGTCACCTGACTTGCGCGCCCGGTTGGCCATGTCGCTTGGGCGCGTTGACGAAGCACTGGATACGCTGGCTGAGCTTCCTGCCGGAGATACCGCTGCCCAGCAAGCAGATCTGCTGTTGCGCAATTCGCGCGCCTCGCAGTTGGCGCGCGAAGACCGCGACGCCTTGCCGAGCGCACTTCGCGACCGGGTCGCATGGGCCACCTCGGATTGGGAAAATGTGGGGGGACAAGATAGCCAGGAAGAGATGTCTCGCCTGATTGTCAGCCTGCAATCCACCGACCTTTCGCAAGCACCGTTGACCGGCGCAAAAGAGCTTCGAGATCAAAGTGAGGCGGCACGCGCCCTTCTGTCGGAATTACTTGGCCAAACGGGCGAGTGACTGGTCAGCTGGACACTTCTTGTAAACGCTTTTTTCCTACCGTCATCCCAAAGCAAGAATTGCTGAGAGGTCACATGCACGCCGGATCAAAGCCATCCAGATACGTCGTCTTCGCTTTGTTGGTTGTCAGCGCGCTGGGCATCCTCGCGGTCGAGCGGGCCGAGATGCCTGCGCCCGGGCTCGCCGTCTTTCACAGTGATGCAGGTGCCAAACCTAAAAGCTCATTCACCGCTACGCCTCAGGCGAGTCAGATACGTCATGAAGACCCGGGCCACGCTGGGCTTCAGCTCATTTCCGTCTCGGACCCAGTCGACTAGCCCATGACTATCCGCGCATTATTTCAGCCAACCGTCATTCTTGCGCTGGCGCTTATGGCGATCATTGTCATGATGGTATTGCCGATGCCGTCCTGGGTTCTGGACCTTGGGCTTGCGGCAAGCTTTGGCCTGGCCATTCTCATTTTCACAGTGACACTTTTCCTTGACCGTCCGCTTGATTTTTCGGCCTTCCCAACGATTCTGCTGGCCTCTTTGATGCTGCGGCTGTCGTTGAACGTGTCTTCGACAAAGCTGATCATCGGCAATGGGCATACGGGCACCTCCGCCGCCGGCGAGGTGATCGAGGGTTTCGCCATGTTCATCATGGGCGGAAGCGTCGTCCTGGGTCTGGTGGTGTTCTGCGTCCTGTTGATCGTGAATTTCATTGTGATCACGAAGGGGGCCGCGCGCATGGCCGAAGTGGGCGCACGGTTTGCGCTGGACGGCATGCCCGGCAAACAGCTGGCCATCGACAGTGATATGTCGGCGGGTGCGATCGACCATACCGAGGCCAAGCTCCGCCGGGAACGCGAACAGCAGGAAACCACCTTTTTCGGCTCGCTCGATGGGGCGTCAAAATTCGTCAAAGGGGATGCGGTTGCAGGCCTCTTGATCACCCTGCTCAACCTGATCGTCGGCCTCGTCATCGGGGTGGCCTTGCATGACATGCCGATTGGCCGGGCGTTTGAAACCTATGCGATCCTGACCGTCGGCGACGGGCTGGTCACCCAGATTCCAGCTGTCATCATCTCTATTGCGACTGCCTTGCTGCTGGCGCGGGGCGGGGTGAAAGGCGCGACCGATATGGCGCTGAGCGCGCAGCTTGGCCGCTACCCGGCGGCGCTAGCCACGGTTGGCGTGCTAATGGTGTTCTTCGCGCTGGTGCCAGGGCTGCCCTTCTTGCCATTTCTGCTGGGGGCCCTGGCGCTTCTGGGCTGTGCGTGGGTGGTCAGGAAGGGGCCCACCGAACCACAAGGCGAAATCCTGGCACCTGACGATGCGCAGCCCGCCCCGGAAAAATCGATGGGTGACATTCTTGATCTCGACGATATCCATGTGGAGTTCGCCCCGGACCTTGTAAATATGGCGCTCGACCCTGCGACGGGGCTCGACACGCGCATCACCAATATGCGCCGCCACGTGGCCAGCACTTATGGGCTGGTGCTGCCCGAAGTGCGCATGACCGACAATCCCGCGTTGCCGATCGGGAAATACTCCATCCGGATCCAGGGGGTCGAGCATGCCGTCGATACGCTCAAACCTGACCGCATCCTCGCGCTGCTGCCCGCCGCCGGGGCCAGCACGGTTAACGGTGAGGCAGTGGAGGAGCCGGTTTACGGCGCGCCCGCGCTCTGGATTGATCGCAGCCAGAAGGAGGATGCCGCGATTGACGGCTGCACCGTGGTCACATCGCCCGAAATCCTTGCGACGCATCTTTTGGAGGTGATCAAACGCAACCTTGCGCGGCTCTTGACCATGCGCGCCCTGCGCCGCTTGCTTGATGAATTCACCAATCTCAGTGACCAGAATCGCAACGAGGCGAACAGGCGGCTGCTGGCGGAATTGGTTCCAGACAAAGTCTCTGTTGATCTGCTGCTGCAGGTTCTACGGCTGTTGCTGGATGAGCAGGTCTCTATCCGAAACCTGGCCTTGATCCTCGAAGCCATCGCCGAAGGCCGGTCGACCTATGCCACAGCCGAGGGGTTATGCGAGCATGTCCGCCAACGTCTCGGGTTCCAGATCGTGGCCGAGCTGCGCCGTGACGACGGAACGCTGCCCTTGCTGCAACTCGCCCCTGAATGGGAGGAGCGGTTCCAGCACTTCCAGCTCGACACCGATCATGGCAGCGATGTTGCGCTCCCCCCCGAAGAGTTTTCCAAACTTGCGGGCAATGTCTCGGAAAAGCTGAACAAATCCAACGAGAACGGGGTGTTCCCCGCCGTCGTCACATCGCTGCAACGCCGCCGCTTTCTGCGGACGGTGTTGCAGGCCAAGGGTATTTCCGCCCCGGTCGTCTCCTTCGAGGAAATTGCGCGTGATGCGCGCCCGTCGGTTGTTGGGCTGGTCGCGGCATGATCCCGATCTCAGAGCTTTTGCAGTTCAGCCAGACCGGGGTTTGGGTGGCCGCCCTTATCTTCATCCGCATCTCGGCGGCCATGGCCTTGCTGCCCGCCTTTGGCGAACAGGTCACCCCGATGCGGGTCAAGCTGGTCGCGGCGGTGGGGTTTACCTTGGTTGTGGCACCGGCGGTTTGGCCGCAAGTCTCTGTCGCGCTCGAAACCCGCAGCTGGACCAGCCTGATCGGCACCGAAGTCATTGCGGGCCTGTCCATCGGCATCCTGTTCCGGCTTTTTGTCATCGTTTTGCAAATTGCGGGAACAGTCGCCGCGCAATCCACCTCGCTGTCGCAAATCTTCGGCGGCGGTTTGGGGAACGAGCCGCAGCCCGCCATGAGCACCTTGCTCGTCGTCGCCGGATTGTGCCTGGCGGTCATGGCCGGGCTGCATATCAAAATCGCGGAGGCGCTGATCCTCTCTTACCAACTGTTCGAAACTGGTAACCCGGTATCGGCGATTGACCTGTCCCGCTGGGGTATCGACCGGATTGGCCACGCCTTCGCATTGGGGCTGGGCTTGGCCGGGCCATTCGTTCTGGCCTCGCTGATCTACAACCTCGCTTTGGGGGCAATAAACCGGGCCATGCCGCAACTAATGGTGGCCTTTGTCGGTGCCCCGGCCATCAGCCTTGGCGGGCTGATCCTGCTGATGCTGGTGGCCCCCCTGATGCTGACGCTTTGGTTGACGATCTTCTTTGAACAGGTCGATTTGAACGGCGGAGCTTTCTGATGGCGGATGACGACTCCGCCGAGAAGTCCCATGAGGCCACCCCGAAGAAACTCGAAGACGCCCGCAAGAAGGGTGAATTCCCGAAATCCAATGACCTGAATGCGGCAGCGTCCTACCTGGGGCTGATCGTGGCCATCCTGATCGCAGGACCGTTCGCGGTCGATCGGTTGGGCAGCTTTTCGACCTATATGCTGGCCTCGGCAGACCGCTTGACTGAGAATGAGTTTGCCTCCGCGGGGATGCCGTTTTTCACAACTGTGATGGAGCAGTTGACGATCTCGCTTGCCGGGCTTTTTGGCGTGCCGGCGCTTGCGGTTCTGGGCTCTTTGACGGCGCAGCGGGCCTGGGTGTTTGCCCCGCAAAAAATTGCGCCGAAACTGTCCCGAATTTCCCCGATGACGGGGGTCAAGAACAAGCTTGGCCCAAACGGCTTGTTCGAATTCGCAAAATCCGCCTTCAAACTCTGCGTCGTCTCGGGGCTGCTGTGGTGGTTTGCTGCGCGCCATCTTGACACGATGATCGCGGCGGTGTCGCAAACGCCGGGGCAGATATCGGTTTTGATGGGCGATCTGATTGTCCAGTTCCTGCTGCTTGTTTTCGCCATGACCTTGGTTGTGGGCGGTGCAGATTATCTGTGGCAGGTCGCATCGCATCTGCGCAAAAATCGCATGTCGCGCAAAGAGCTTGAGGACGAAACCAAAAGCGCCGAGGGCGATCCGCATCACAAACAGACGCGTCGTCAGCGTGGCTATGAGATTGCGATGAACCAGATGCTGGCAGATGTGCCCAAGGCGGATGTCATCCTGGTGAACCCGACGCATTACGCGGTGGCGCTGAAATGGGATCGCACCTCTGTCGGGGCACCGGAATGTCTGGCGAAAGGTGTTGATGAGATCGCGGCGCGGATCCGTGAAATTGCAGGCGAGGCTGACATTCCGATCCATTCCGACCCGCCTACGACCCGCGCCATCCATGCGACGGTCGACGTGGGGGAGCAAATCCGGCCTGAACATTATCGCGCGGTCGCGGTCGCCATTCGGTTCGCTGAGGCCATGCGTAAAAAGGCCGGAAAAACATGAGCTTTGACCCAAGGAAGGCGGCGCAGATCAAGCGTATGCGCGGAGTGCTGGACACGGTCTTTCAGCAAGATGCGGCCGCGTACCGGGAAGACCGCGCCAAGATAGACGCGCTTGAAGCCAAGATCTCGACCTTGCGTGACCAGCTCGACCCCAAGACAACCCAAGGGCTGGACGAGGCCGAAATGATCTATTGGAGCAAGCATCGCACTTGGGTAAAACACACGCTGCAGGCGCTGAACATGGATCTGGCGCGTGCCTATGCCGAGGCGGAAGACCGACGGCTGCAGCTTGTTCAGTCGAACGGTCGCAAGCAGGCCTTCGCTCGGATCACCAAGCCCTGATCACGTGTCCTGGCGGATGATGTCGGTGATAAGCACATCTGTCACAGTATCAGAGGCCACGACATTGACCGCCTCCATCAGCGCTTCGCGCAACATATCCATTTTCATGGGCGCGGTGAAATGCCCGTCAAATCCGCCTGCATAGGCATGGTTGAACAGCACCCGCAGGGCTGTATCGCGGATTTTGGGCTCCAGATTATACAGCTGGTCGGTGGAGCCTTCATCCGTTTCAAGCGTCAAGGACAGCACAACCAGCGCCGAGACGTCGTCTTGCTTCACGACGGGGACGATGAATTGATTGTTCAGCTTTACGAATGCCGGGATGGACAGCTCACCCTTTTCGTCCTTCTTCGCGGGTTTTGCCTGCTTCTTCTCGCCGTCGCCGTCTGTCGCAACATCTTCGCCCGCCTCTTCGCCCATCGCGACGGGCTCCGGCTCGGGGGCGGGCCGTAGGGCGAAGCCCGCGCCAGCGCCAGCGCCGATGCCCAACAGGATCAAGAGGATAGGAAGCAATTTCGCCATGGGACGCTTTCCGGTTGGGGGCCCTAAAAGGGAAGAATGATGTCGGCGACTTGCTGGCCGTAGCGAGGTTGCTGCATATCGGTAATTTGTCCGCGCCCGCCGTATGAAATGCGCGCAGCTGCGATCTTGTCGTAGGAAATCTCGTTCTGGCGGCTGATGTCACCTGGCCGCACATAGCCCGACACAAGCAATTCACGCAGTTCGAAATTCACCCGGACCTCTTGCGAGCCTTGCAGTGCAAGAACACCATTGGGCAGCACATCCGTGATCGTCGCGGCCACCCGCAAGGTCAGCTTTTCGTTGCGCCGGACCGAGCCGTCACCATTCGAGGAACTGGAAGAGTTGGCGTTGGCGGCACTATCCAAGGACGCGCCGTCGGGCAGAACCCCGTTGATCCGTTCAGGAAGGCCCAGAAAGTCGGGGATGGACAGGTTTTCAGACCCGCTGCGGGACCGCGACGTGCTGTTGGAAATTTCGGCCCGGTCATCAATTTCGATCACCACCGTCAGAATGTCGCCAACCTGTTCTGCGCGTTGCGAGCCCAAAAGCGACTCCCGTCCCGCCCGCCAGAGCGAGGCTTGCGCCGTGGGGCCGCGCTGCAGGGTCGACTCCGGGATAGGCTGGCGCACCATTGCGAAATGTTCATTGCCCTGTTGGGGCGCGTTGAACTCTGGCGCCTTGCCCACCTGATCAAGGCGGCTGCAGGCCGTGGAGGTCAGTGCGAGCGCCAAAATGGCAGCAATTCTAATCATGGTTAAACTCCTATCGGCCAACCCAAACGGTACCTGTTTCGTCAATCACGCCGGTGACGGCGGTGCGCGAGTCGAGATTGATCACGCGGATCCGGTCACCAAATCCGCCGCGCGCAAGCGCCCGGCCCTCGGTGGTGATCGTCAGCCCGCTGACCCTGTAGGCCAGGGACACGATGCCATTGCGTTCAACCAAAGCGGGCGGGCCGATATCCCCCAGGGGGATCGGGCGTCCGGCATAGATGATGCGGCGTGCCTCGAAGCCCGCGACCTCCTCGATGCTGGAGGCGGCCCCCGGCGTATAGCCCGTGGCCAAGCTCACGTCGGAGGCCGAAATCATCTGCTGGGCGCGAATGGTGTGCTTGGCGATCACCGTTTCGGCCATGGCCGGGCCGACGATCAGCCAGGCAAGCATTATGAGGTTCAGATATCTCATCTGATCTGGGTCGTCGCCCCAAGCATCTGGTCCGCGGCCGTGATGACCTTGGCGTTCAGCTCATAGCCGCGCTGCGCTTCGATCAGGTCGGTGATCTCGCGCACCGGGTCTACGGATGAGTCCTCCAGAAACCCATGCCGGAACATGCCCAGCCCGTTTTCGCCCGCGCTGCCGACAAGGGCCGGGCCCGAGGCATTGGTCTCGGTAAACAGGTTGCTGCCAATTGCTTCGAGCCCTTTGGCGTTTGTAAAGCCCGCAAGCGTCAGCTGGCCCAGTTGCTCGGGCTCAACCTGATCCTGAAAATAGGCAAACACCTCGCCATCAGGGCTGATCGAGATAGAGCGCGCGTCCTCCGGGATCGTGATATTGGGCACAACCGGGTAGCCGTCAGAGGTGACAATCAGCCCGTCGCCCGTCCGCTTCAGCCCACCGTCGCGCGTATAGGCCGAAATGCCTGACGGCAATGTCACCTCGATATATCCGCGCCCTTCAATCGCAATATCCAGATCGCCGCCCGTCTGCGCCAGGCTGCCCTGTGACACATTCACGCTGACCGCTGTTGGGCGGACGCCCAGGCCAAGCTGCACGCCCGCAGGAATAATCGTGCCATCGACGGCGTTTATGGTGCCTGCTCGCGTCTTTTGCAGGTAGTGCAGGTCGGCAAATTCCGCCCGGCGTGTGTTATATCCAGTGGTCGACATGTTCGCGAGGTTGTTCGAGATCACCTCGACCCGCGTTTGCTGGGCTGCCATGCCCGTGGCCGCAATTTTGAGCGCGTTCATCCGTCTCTCCTAAGTGCCTGTATCAGCAACGTTTAGTTGCGCGAAATCAGGGACATAACGCCCCGCATCCGTTCATCTTCCTTTTCCAGAAACCCCTGGCCCATCTCATAGGCGCGTTGAACCTGGATCATCCGGGCGATTTCCGTGACCGGGTCCACGTTTGACCCTTCCAGAAATCCCTGGAAGACAGTTGGCGTCTCGACCGGCTCCACCTCGCCATCAACGGCAAATCGCACGCCGTCTTCGCGCTGAATCTGCGCGCCGTCCACGGGGCGCACGATCCCCAGTTGGGCTAAAGGGTCGCCATTGACGCTGAGCGTGCCGTCGCCAGCAAGCGCGATCTGGCCCGCATCGGCCGGCACGAACACGGGCGCGCCGCCCGCATCCAAAACCGGGTGGCCGTCCGCGGTCAGCAATTCGCCCTCGGGGGACGGAAAGAACGCGCCCGAGCGGGTCAGTCTTACCCCGTTCGCGGTCTCAACCTGGAAAAAGCCCTCGCCTTCAATGGCGAAGTCGAACTCCCCACCGGTCTGGGTCAACGTCCCCTGCGCTTGCCGCGTGACATGGCCATCCGCGGTCGCAAACGACATCGAGGGGTGGTCCGGTCCCATCGCTTTGACATGCTCTGCAAAAACCACGCCTTCAGCGCGAAAGCCGGTTGTGGCCATGTTCGACATGTTATGCGCGATGGCCTGCATTTCTTTCATCAAACCGGATTGCCGGGTCAATGCCGCATAAACCGAGTTGCCCATCCTTTATCCCCCAACCACAAGTGGAATGATATTATCAGTCCAGAAGCTGGTTAATGTCTGGGTCATGAAGGTCATCGACACCCAGAACACCGCCAGCATCGCGCCAACTTTTGGTACAAAGGTCAGCGTCATTTCCTGAATGGAGGTCAGCGCCTGAAACAAGCCGATCAAGAGCCCAACGACCAGGGCTGTCACCAGAATGGGCGTCGACATAACGACCGAGGCCCAAAGCGCCTGGCGCAAAATGTCGAAGAACTCCGCTTCGTGCATCATACGGGCATCCGCAAAATCTCTTGATAGGCTTCGACGACCTTATCGCGCACCGACACCGCCGTTTGCACGGCAAGCTCGGTCTGCGCCAACGCCTCTACAAGCGTGTGAGGGTCAACGCCGCTGGTCACGGCCTGCTGCGCGGCGACCTCGCCTTGTTGCAAGACCTGAGCGAAATCCTGCGCGGCGCCGAACAAGGTTGTGCCCGGCTGCGGCTCCGTCGCAGGTTTGAGCGCGCCGTAATTCTGAGCGGCGAATTGAGCGGTGATATCCATAAGGCCCCCTATTTCCTGAGCAGATCGAGCACAGATGACGACATTTTGCGCGTCTGCTCGAACATCTTGAGATTGGCTTCGTAGCTGCGCTGCGCCTCCCGGGCGTCAGCGATTTCGATCAGAATGTTGACGTTCGATCCGTCGTAATACCCTTCAGCATTCGCCATCGGGTGGGCGGGGTCGAACGTCTTGGTCAGCTCTGTCCGGTCGAGGCGAACAGGGCCGTGTTTGACCGCATCGACCCGTCCCGCAGCCTGCATTTCTTGCTGGAAGGTGGCGGTCTTACGACGAAACCCTGGCGTGTCCGCATTGGCCATGTTTTCAGAGACAAGCCGCAGACGAGAGGCCTGCGCCTTCATCCCGCTGGCTGCCAGCATGAGAGATTTACTCAAATCGTGCATGAATTGACCTCAGCGCCCAATGCTGGTGCGCAGTATCGTCATGGCACTGCGGTAGACCGTCATGGCGCGTTTGTGACGCCGCTCGGCATCGATGGATTTCAACATCTCGGTCTCAATGGAAACCGAATTTCCATTGGGCGATAATTGCGCCTCGCGATCGATGACTGTTTTGTGGCTGGAAGGGTCTGCACCCGGTGTTGCCATGGCAAAATGAGCGCTTCGCCCAGACTGCGCAGGCGTGCGCATGGCAAGCGCTGTCGCATTTGCGCTTTGTGGCTCAAGCGTCATCGCCTTGAAACCGGGCGTGTTAGCATGCGCAATGTTTCTGGCCACGACCGCCTGTTGTTTGGCGGCATGGCGGGCCATGGATTGCGCGGACTGAAAGACGTCCAGTGATGTGAACATCGGGGCTTCTCCCTCGATTGGTTTCAACGAAGCTTTAAGGGTGATTCCTTTAGAAACCGTAATCGACGGACCAGAAGGATCGCCTCAAATGACCATTTCCAGCTTCGCCCCCTTGATCAATGATCTGGAGGAGGTGCGCGCCGTCCAACGCTTCGGCCTCGTCAGCGCGATGCGAAATGGGTTGGCTGAGGTTAAGGGGCTGTCGAAAACGGCGCGTGTTGGCGATCTCGTCTCCCTCGAAGGGGGCAGCGACACGCGTTTGGGCGAGGTATTGGCCTCTGCCGACGGGGTCTTGCACGTCTTGACCGCTGGTGGATTGCAAGGCACCGCGATCGGGCAGCGCGTCCTGCATCTGGGCCACGCGGACCTGCGCCCCGATACCTCATGGGTGGGGCGTGTCCTTGATGCCTTTGGCAAGCCTTTGGACGGAAAGCCGCTTACAAATGGGCCTCGCGTCCAGCCCGTGCGCGCGCAACCGCCCGAGGCCACGTCAAGACGCAAGCTCGGCGCTCAGATCGAAACGGGCATGGCTGCGCTGAACACGTTCCTGCCGCTGGTCCGGGGTCAACGGATGGGGCTCTTTGCTGGGTCCGGGGTTGGCAAATCGACCTTGCTGGCGCAGCTCGCCCAGGGCATTGAGGCCGATTTTTCGGTCATCGCCCTGATCGGGGAACGCGGCCGCGAGGTGCGCGAGTTTGTTGACGATACGCTGGGGCCCGAGGGGTTGAAGAAATCCATCGTTGTTGCCGCGACGTCTGATCAATCCCCCATTGAACGACGCCGCGCCGCCTGGACGGCGATGGCAATCGCGGAATATCTGCGGGATCAAGGTGCACATGTCTTGTTCTTGGCGGATTCCATCACGCGGTTTTGCGATGCCCACCGCGAGATCGCAGTCTCTGCTGGCGAAGCGGCCTCACTTGCGGGCTATCCCGCCTCTACCTCGCAGACCGTGATGGGTCTGTGCGAACGGGCCGGGCCAGGGGCCGAAGGCCAGGGAGATATTACGGCGATTTTTTCGGTCCTTGTCGCAGGGTCAAACATGGAGGAGCCGATTGCAGATCTGGTCCGTGGCGTGTTGGACGGGCACATCATCCTAGATCGTGAGATCGCAGAACGCGGCCGGTTCCCGGCGATCGACATCTTGCGTTCCGTGTCCCGAAGCTTTGAAAAAGCCTTGGCGTCAGATCAGCAAGACGTCGTTGCCAAGGCGCGCGCGCTGCTTTCTGCCTATAAAGAGGCAGAGATCATGATACAGGCCGGCCTTTATAAATCGGGCGCGGACGCCGTGGTGGATAAGGCCATTCAACTGCGTCCGAAACTGGAAAGCTTCTTGGCAACCCGGCAGGGCCTTCCGTTTGTGTCAGTCGGGCAGCATTTTCAGACGTTGCAGGAGATCCTTGGCGGTCCGAACGCCAAAGGGATTACGGTCTGATCTTTGATGTGGGGCGAGCAGCCGACATTGACCGGCAGTTAGGACAGTGGCGCAATTTGCTGCAACAGCGTCAGTGCGGTCTGCCCACTCGACAAGCTTGATCCACCTGAAAGCTGCGACTGAAGAAGGAACGATCTGACGATCTCTTCTTGGCTTTCGACGGTTGCCAGCTGGGCAACATCGCTGGTGCCAAACACGGATTCTGCGCGTTCCTTGAAGATACTGAGCTGATCATCCAGAGGCACGGCACCCACGCTTGACGGAAGTCGAAACGCCGTTTCAAAGACGGTTCTGAGCGGCGGGTTGCCAAGGATTGAAAACCATTTCGTATTGTTGCTGACGTCGCGCGCGCCGAGCTCTCCAAAGCTGCGTTCAAGGTTCATCGCGAGCCGAAAGTCATTATTCTGTTCGCCAACCGCCTGTTCGAACGATTGTGCAAGATACCGCTCCGAGATGGTCTGCGCGAAACCCGCAGGGTCCAGAATTCTGTCAGTCCCGGTGAAGGCACCCACAAATTCGCGGTAGCGCGAGTCAGACAAGGCATTGGCCAAAGAACGGGGTTCGACCACCCCGTCATCCAGAAGGCGTTTTACAAAGAATTTGCTGTCGAGATCGTCGTTCAACCCAAAGGCGCCAAGCGCAACAGTCAACAGCCGTCGATCATCGACGAGGTCCTGGCTCGACTGAACATTCGGCATATTCTCGAGAAAATACGCGGTATCACGCTTCGTGGCGCTGCTTTCGGCGAAAGCTGCGCGTTGCGCGTCATTTGTCCGGTTGAGAAAGGTCCATCCGGTTAAACCAGAAAAGGGAACGACAGGGGTGAAGGTCATGTCACGCTCTGAGCAGCTGTTCTTCCTGGGGAAGAAAGCCGCGCAATTGTTTCAGCGCCGGGTAAAACTTGCCCTCTGTAACAAGCGCTGAAATCTCACCAAGCGCGGCTTGGCCGGCGGTGTCGCGCAAGGCGTCGGAAAGCTGTGCCAACCCGCGGGTGGCCTGCTTGGTGCCTTCTTCGTCTGTCACGTCACCCGAAAGAACCAGCTGCAAAATGTAGCAGACCCGGCGAAAGGGCGTGTTCGCTTCGCTCGGATGGAGGGCATCGCGCAGGCGCAAAATCTTGGCCCCGGGTGTCACGATGTTGAGGCGGCTCCTGCGGTCCCCATTCTCGATGACGACGCCATTGACGAGCACCCGTTCCTTTGGGCCGAGTTTTAGAACGAGGCCGCTCATATCCCGCCCTCGGTGCGAAGGCCGCGTAGAACGGAGCTGTTGATATCGATCAAGGGCTCAAGCGAAGCTTCATTTTTCAGTACTTTGCGAGAGTGCTCAGACGTGAATTCATAGAGATAGAAGAAACGCGCCTTCAACATGTCTGGATAGCTGTTCTGACTGTCTGCCATGGATGCCGCGATGACCGCCCACATCCGGCGATTGTTATCTACGGCGCTGACGAGCTGCGCAAAAGGAACGTCACCCACCGCTGCAGCCCGAAGCTTTGCGGTCACGCCCGCGATAATGTCGAACTCAAGGGATCGATCCGTTTTGGTTGCGACGGCCACATCTGAATAGGCGGCATGTGCTTGAAGCATGGCGGACAAGGTAAGGCGCTCCTCTAAGGTCTAGAAGGATGCGAGGCGCGGAGAACCCGCACCTCGCTGTTCACTTTAACGGAAGAGCGACAGGATGCTCTGCGGTGCCTGGTTGGCGATGGAAAGCGCCTGAACACCCAGCTGCTGCTGAACCTGAAGCGCCTGCAGGCGGGCGGACGCTTCTTCCATGTCAGCATCAACCAAGCTGCCGATCCCGGATTTGAGCGAGTCAGTCAGCTTCGAGATGAAGTCAGACTGTGTCTCAATCCGACCCTGGGCCGAACCGAAAGCCGCAGCCGCATCGATCGAGTTGTTGATCAGCGTTTCTACGTTGGCAAGCGCGGTTTCAGCACCAACGCTTGTCGACACGTCGATATTGTCCAGACCAAACAGACCGCCCGAAGCAACACCGTCTTGTGCACCTGACGTCGCAAAGCCAGTGATGTCAGAGCCGGTATCGTTGTCGACTTTCAGCTGCCATGCGCCAGTATCATCCTGGGCAACCGTTGTGGTGACACCATCAATGCCGCCGCCATCAATGGCCGTTTTCAGACCACGTGCAACATCTTCCATGGTCTCGTTGACGCCAGCTACGTAGTCGTAGTTGGTGCCGTCCACGTTGACACGGTAGCTGTCACCTTCCGAGACAACAGCCGTCCGGGAGAACGTTACATTCTCAGCACGTTCACCAATGGTCCCTGCGGAAGCGCTCGCCGCCGTACCGCCGACACCGTCCGTGATTGCAAGGGCAGCACCACCGGTGGCAGCGCTTGTTACCTCAATCGCCTCGAATGCCCGTGTGGAAGACAGGGTGATATCGCCGGTACCGTCGCCAGACGCCGATACGCCTTCGATTCCAGCTGCGTTGATAGCCGCGATCAGGTTGGTTTCGGTCTCGCCAACGTCAGCACCCGTATCAACGGTCACTGCGGTGCCGTTGATATTGGCCGTCACGGTCTGGTTTGCCGCGTAGGTTGCGTTCAGCAGCAGGGTGTTGCCCGTAGAGGTCAAAGTGGCGTCGCTGGCCGTCACGTTGGCGTTCAGAGAGTCGCCCGAGCCAAACGTCCCTGCACCCGTCTCAAGGCTCTGACGGTCCACGGCGATGCTGGCCGCATTCACGGTGCCATCGGTTTGACGGTCCAGCGAGGACAGGATGTTCAGGTCGTCGGTGCCTTGCAGCAGGTTCAACCCGTTGAACTGGGCAGCCCCGACAACAGACGTGATTTGCTGGGTCAGCGCATCGATATCGGCCTGGATTTTTTCACGATCCACGTTTTCTTCTTGCGAAGCGACGATCTTGCCTTTGATTTCTGTCAGCAGGTCGGTGACCGTTTCAGCGCCGTTACGCGCAACGGCGATGGTCGATTCACCCAATGACAGGCTTTCAGAAATGGAATTGAAACCCTGCACGTCGGATTCCATCACTTTCGAGATCGCCCAGAGGGCAGAGTTGTCCTTGGCGGACCCGACAGCTTTACCGGTCGAAATCTCGGACTGCACTTGGCTCAGGTTGGAGTTGATGCTTTTCAGAGTTTGCAGCGCAACCATTGCGCCGTTATTTGTCAGGATACTAGACATTGTTATTCCTTAAATGTGGCGCCTTCGACGCCTCGGTTTTCATGCCGCAAAGCTGCGGAGTGAATGCCGTTCTGACATGCATTGTCCTGTGGTTTTCCAAAGAACCGCCTGAGTGCTTCAGGCCCGGTCAGTTAGGGCGTGCAGGCCTAACAGTTTGCTAATTTCAAATGCTCAGTTCCCGACAGTTTTAGCCAAATCGACGCTAGGCCTTGAACGACATCGAAGGCCCGGCTGTACGGCTGGACGAGACCTTGCCCTGCCCGTTATATGTTTTCAGCTGGCCAATCGTGCCGCGGATGTCGTTGAGCCGCGTTTTCGCGTGTTCAAACCCAAGCATGGCGGCTTCCAGAAGCCTGGCATTTTCGCGCAGTTTGGCTTGCAGGCCGGGTATTGCTGCGTCGCGTTGCTGCGCACCAAGCGTGGCAAAATCTTGCAATGCGGCTTCCTTTTTCTTGACGACATCCGCAAGCCGGTCGAAGCCGCCACCCAATATCAGTGCCCGCTCTTCATCCAGAATCTTGGTCAAATTGTCATGATAACGTGTGCTCATTTTGCGCGTCCCGACATGGCGTCAAAGATGCGTTCCGCAAGCCCAACGCCGCCACGGTCGGCAAAGGCGCGGGCTTGGTGGTCGACCAGAACGGATGAAAATTGCTCTTCCCCGATGCCTCCGCCGAAGCCTTCCAATGGTTTGCCAAACCCGGCCGTCTTGAGCATTTCAGCCAGAAACACAGCCTCGAGGTCCTTTGCGGCCTCCCAAAGTTGCGCATCTGTCTTGGGCGGCGATAGGGGGGCATTGAGGGCGCTTACCTGCATCTCTGGGTCTCTCAAATTGTTTGAATTCGATGCAGCTTAGACCGCGTTGGGTAAAGAATCGGTAATCAGTCTCGGCCATAAGGCTGCCAAATCACCGAGTGAGGCATATGACTGGGATCGAGCAAGTTTTAGCCGTGATCGGCAGCGCGCGGCATGGCGGCGCGCAGCATAAATCGGGCGGGGAGGCGTCTGAAGATGCCGCATTTCTGGCTGAGCTTGCCGATCTTGATGCCGCCGACAGTGTCGACGGTGAGATCATTACCGATGCGCCCCTTACCGTGACGCCACAAACCAGTGCCCCAGGCGCGGATGTCTTGCCGGCACCCGAAGCCGCCATAGGTCCGGTCGAAGCAATGCGCCCTGCAGGCGCAGAGCGTCAGCAACCCGATGGCGGGCAACCCTCGGATGCCAGCAGTCCAGTTGCGCGCCTCTTGCCGACGCCCCAACAGTCCAGCGACAAAAACGTTGATCCGGGCGACCTTCTATTGCGTCGACCTTTGCAAAACGGGGAAGCTGAAAGCCCGGATGCGGGGCCATCAGGCATCCTCCTCTCCGCTGATGAGATACGGGGGTCCCAACCGGCTGATCTGCCCGCCGCAGCGCAGCGGCCCGACATTCCCGCCGACCCAAAGTTACCATCGGCAGAGACCCATCTTGACCTGCATCGCGTTCTGCAGGCGCAAACGACAGAGGGAAAAACAGCCCCCCCCTTGGGCAGTACCGCTGCCTTGGGGAAAGATGGCGAGCTTGCGTCGCTGCAACCAGACGCGCCAGCCCTGCAAAAAGCTGCGCCGCGCGAGGCGGGGCAGGTGCAAGCGGTGGTTTCGCAAGAAGCTGAAGTTGCAAAGAATACGAGCGGTACGCGACTGGACCCGGTGAACACCGAGCCTTCGGAAAACGCCGTAAAGACGGATCGGGATCTGCGCGGTGAACCGCGGCCAGAGACAGCCCTAGAAAAGCCAATCACTGCCGCGCCACCTCAATCTGCAACTCAATCTGCAACTCAGGCAGCAATTCAGCAGGTGACACAGCCTGGGCTGGCCCAGGCCGCCTTGTCGCAAGATACAAAACCGTTGGGATTTGTCGCGGAGGGCGCGCTACACTCCCTCGCCCATCTGGCGCCACAGGGCAGCGCTGCCCAGCTTCAAACCACGACCGCGCCGCAAGCGTTCGCGCCTGCACCGGCTGCCCCGCAGGCGCAAGTCAGCCATGCCATTGCGCTGCATATTGAAAAGCAACGCGCAGGCACGGAGGCTGGCCAGATTGAGCTGCGTCTCGAACCGGAGGAGCTGGGGAGGCTGAAAATCACCTTCACCCCGCGCGAGGCAGGCATGCTGGTCACCCTTGTGGCTGAGCGGGTCGAAACGATGGAGCTGCTGCGCCGCAATTCCGAAGAATTCATGCGCGATCTCGCCGGGATGGGGCTTGGCGATGCCGAGCTGGAATTTGGCGGCGGGCAAGGCAGCACTGACGACCAGAAACCCACGGAGGGGGAGGGGTTTGCCGCTTCCGTTCCTGAGGTGGATGACGTCTCAACCGCCGTCATCGGCATGACCGTGGCCGATGACCGGCTCGATATACGTTTGTGAGAAAGGGGCCATTCAATGGACAGCTCTGCAGTAACCACGCCCATCGCGACCAGAACAAGCCAGGCTTCCGGCGCTCAGGCCGAGGCCGCATCGTCGATCAGCGCTGATTTCGAGACGTTTCTCGTCATGCTGACCGCGCAGATGAAGAACCAGGATCCGCTTGATCCGCTCGATTCGCAGGATTTTGCAACGCAGTTGGCCACCTTCTCAGGGGTTGAGCAACAGGTCAAAACAAATGATCTGATCAGCGCTTTGAGCGCGCAGTTCAACACATCGAATCTTGGCGAGATGGCGGGCTGGGTCGGCATGGAAGCGCGTATGGCAATCCCGGCACAATTTTCTGGAAGCCCGATTGAAATCGTGCCCAACCCGCCGACCATTGCCGACCGGGTCGAGCTGGTGGTTCGGAACAGCGCGGGCGTCGAACAGCAGCGTATCCCGATCCCTAAAGGCGATACGCCTGTGCAATGGGCCGGTGTCGACGCAAATGGTCAGCCCCTGCCGGAGGGCGAGTATAGCTTCGCCGTCGTTTCCTATTCGAATGATGAGGTGATTGACGAAGCAATCCCGGAGGTCTTCGTTGAAATCAGCGAGGTGCGCACGGTCGATGGTGAAGCGCTGGTGGCACTACAAAACGGCGCGCTTTACCCCGCAACGCTGGTGCGCGGTCTGCGCTAAGGCCGCGCGCCTCATAGCCCGCGCGCCAGCACAAGGCCCAGCAAGATCAGGTTCGACGTCAGCAGGCCGAGCAGCACAAGATAAAGCCATGCGGGCACTCGTTTGCGTGTAGCGGAGGGGTCCTGAGGGTCCAGCTGGCGGGTCAGCATACGCTCTACCAGCTTTGGCAGGCTTGGCCCGAAACGCGACAGCACAGTCACCGTCTTGGCGATGTCTTTCAGGGCGGCTGCGGGGCCGACATGCTGGCGGATGTAATCCTCCACCACGGGCTGGGCGACCTCCCAGATATTGATCTGCGGATACATCGTGCGGGCCACGCCTTCGACAACGACCATGGTGCGCTGCAGTAAGATCAGCTCGGTGCGGGTTTCCATACCGAACCGCTCTGTCACCTCAAACAGATAGGCCAGCAGATGCGCCATCGATATCTTTGACGCGTCCATCCCGAAGATCGGCTCACCCACGGCGCGCAGCGCCTGGGCGAAGGCGTCAATGTCGCGGTCGGCAGGCACGTAGCCCGCTTCGAAATGGACCTCCGCCACGCGGCGGTAATCCTTGCGGATAAACCCCATCAGGATCTCGGCATAAACGCGGCGGGTATATTCGTCGATCCGCCCCATGATCCCGAAATCATAGGCAATTACATCGCCGGCAGCGCTGACCTTGAGATTGCCTTGATGCATGTCCGCATGGAAATAGCCGTCATTGAGGGCATGGCGCAGAAACAGTTGCAGCACCCGTTCGCCCAGCGCCTTGCGGTCATGTCCGGCGGCGGCGATGGCGTCAACATCGCCAAAGGGCAGGCCCTCCGCCCAATCCATCACCATGACCTGCCGGGAAGACAGATTGAAATCGGCGCGCGGCACCACAAACCCCGCGTCCGAGCTGGTGTTGGCCGCGTATTCCCCAGCGGCGGCAGCCTCCAGCCGCAGGTCAAGTTCCCCCTGCACCACCCCGTCAAAATGGCTGATCACGTCGCTGGGCCGCAACCGGCGGGAGGATGGCGACAAAAGCTCGATCACCGAGGCCGCAAGGTAGAAGGCGTCAATGTCGCGGCGAAACGCCTTCTCGATGCCGGGGCGCAGCACCTTGACGGCCACGTCGCGGCCGGTATCGGCCAACCGGGCGCGGTGCACCTGCGCAATCGAGGCGGCGGCCAACGGCTCGGAAAATTCCGAAAACAACGCATCCACGGGCGCCCCCAAACCCGCCTTCACCGTCTCTTTCGCCACATCAAGCGGGAAGGGGGGCAGCTTGTCTTGCAGCACGCGCAGCTGCACGGCGAGGTCGTCGCCCACTACGTCGGGCCGGGTCGACAGCACCTGGCCGAACTTGATGTAGGCCGGGCCCAAAGCGGTCAGCGCCCGCGTCGCGGGCGGCAGGGCCGGGTCGCCCTTGTCGCCCAGCCATTTGAACGGCCAGGCCACCACCCTCGCCACAACCCGCAAGCTGGGCGGCGCGTCAAAGGCGTCCAGCACCAGCCCCATCGCGCCCGTCCGCTCCAACGTGGCGCCGGTGCGCACCAGCCGCCAGATGTTATGGGGGCCGCGCATCTAGATTTTCCAGCCCGCATGCAGGGCAGCCACGCCGAAGGTCATGTTGCGGAAGCTGACATTTTCAAACCCCGCATCGCGGATCATTGCAGCAAACCGGTCCTGGTCGGGGAATTTGCGGATCGATTCCACGAGGTATTGGTAGCTGTCGCTGTCGCCCGCAATCACCTGCCCCATGCGCGGGATCACGTTGAACG
>CAYLVP010000028.1:0-30374 GCA_964387155.1 uncultured Rhodobacterales bacterium
AATTCCGTTGTCGAAATCGACATAGCCTATCGTGTAGGGCGTCTCGCGCGTGGCGGAGATGTGGATCGTTGAAAAGCTGTAAAGCGTGCCGTTTGGCCCGAAGCTGATCTGCTCCATGTCGCGGGCACCTGTCGTGGGGCAGAAGGTTTTTTGCGGAAACACCAATGTGCCTGAGCTGGCGGACCGGCTGCCGATCAGCATGACCTGGCCGTCACTGATATTGAAATCGGTGCGGCTTTCAATGTCGAGATCTGCCACTGGCATATGCTCCGCCCCGCAGATTTGGCCGCTCATCGCGGAGGTCTGTGTCTCACTGGGCATGCATTCCCTCCTTCTTTTGGGCATCCGAGGCGGTCTGATCCAGAAACGCGCCGATACAAGCGGCAAACGCATCGGGCATTTCGACGGCGGGCGTGTGGCCGGCGGTCTCGAAAATATGGCTGTGGGCCTGGGGCAAGCGGGCTGCGATGCGGGCCATATCGCCGGGCGATTTGGCCTTGTCCTGCCGCCCGGCCAATAGCAAGGCAGGCCCGCTGTAGGACGCAAGCACGTCGTGATAGGCGGGGTGGGCAAACATGCACTCTACCACCTCCGCCATTGCGGCGGGTGTCTGGGCAAAATGTTCGATCCAGAAAGCGGCCCATGGGTTTAGCGCGGCGCGTGTCGCCTGCCCAAACATCAGGGCAGCAATCGTGTCGCTTGTCTGTGGCCCTGGCCCTTGGGCCAGAAACGCGGTCAGTTTGGCAAACCGTGCGGGGTCTTGTTCTGCATCCGCCGTGCAGCAGCTTAGGGTCAGCGACGCCACCTGATTGGGCCGGTGGCGCAGGATCTCCATCGCGACGTAAGCCCCCATGGAACTGCCAACGAGATGCACCGGGCCGTATTCCGCCTCGTCAAACCAGTGCAGGATATCCTGCGCCAATTGCGCGACGGTGGGTGCCCGGTCCCCGCGCCCCCGACCGTCTTGGCCGCGAAATGTAGGCGCGACGCAGTCATGGGTCCGCGACAAGATCGCCGCCGTGGGTGCGAACATCTCACCGGTGAAAAACAGGGAATGCAGCAAGACCAAAGGCGTCTTTTTTCCGGTCTCAGATGGGGTCGGCCAGCTTCGGACGGACATCCGATACCCGTCAGGCTGGTCGATTTTACTGATTTCGGATTGCGACACGTTGTCTCCCCAAGTGTTCCGATGAACGGAATGATATACCGTATAATGGTACGATAGGGGGTTAGTTTTACTTGGGTCAAACAAATTTTGCAGCTAGTAGAACAGATTTCCGGTAGCCAGAAAATTCCATGCCGCCCGAGCGGGCCGCAGCACGTAGGTGCAGGTCAAAAACTGTAAACCCTAGTTTACAGAAATGGGTGTCCGGTCCATCGTCTTCGTGAATTTGGGGAGATCGCGAATCTGGAAAGACGCCGCGTCCACACACATGCACGTGAGGACCGTCATTCGCAAAAGCTTAGGGGGAAAATAGATGGCTACGACCAACAACATCGAGAATGAACAGATTGACGGTGCGTTTGCGCTGAGCGTGGATGTCCGTTTTGATGATCTCAGCGCGACCCGCCAAAAAGTATTCGATTACAGTGACGCTGCGGGCAGCAGCCGCATCATTCTGGGCCAGCGTGAAAACTCAAACGATCTTGAATTCGGGATTGTGCAAGATGGGAAGGTCTATCTCATCTATGTGGAGGATATTCTCAAAGAAGGGGTGATGCAGACATTCCGCGTCGGGATTGATCCTGACGGTGTTATGCGCGTCGTTATCGGTGACGAGGTTGTGGCGGAAGGTCAGGGCGTTGTGCCCCATGATGTGGAGCGTGATCTGTCCCAGGTCGGGCTGTCACCCAAACAAAGCGATGACGATATGGCCGGGGTTGTGGCGGATCTGTCCCTTGCCAATTACACGACGCTTGCCGATCTTGCGAATGCGACCGGCCCGTCCCCGTGTGACGTCACCGGTGAGGCCTCTTGCCCCTGCGCCAAGCTGGCGGGCGCGGCCGAGATCAATTTGGGCGAACGGGAAGCCGACCCCTATTCCACCGTAGATACCGAAGGTGATGGGGAGTTTTCGGGCGTCCAGGCGCTTGCCGTGATCCCGATCCACTCGATGGTTTTGCCAGATGGCAAAGTGCTCAGCTTCGGCGCGACGGCGTCGTTCCCGCCCGATGGGCGGTTTGTCTACAGCCTGTTTGACCCGGAAACGGGCGTTGAAAAGGTTCTGGCCAACACCACAGAGGTCAACATTTTCTGCAGCCACATGGCGCTGGATCCGCTGACCGGCAATGTTATCATCATGGGCGGCGACAATGTCTACGTGGAAGGCGGCGGGTTCGAGGAAGACGGCGTTCACGACGTCCTGATTTTCGATTACCGCACGGAAACGATTGAACAAGCGCCAGAGGGCAATCTGGAATTTGGCCGCTACTACGGCACCACCGCAAATCTGTCGAACGGCGAAATCGTGATCGTTGGCGGCATTGATAGCGGATATCTGGGGGCCACCTTTGCCGAGGTTTACAGCTCGCAAACCGGCATCCGCACGCTGACCAATGCCGAAATGCCCGAATTCGATGACGCTTATACCGGCGGTGACTGGTATTATCCGCATGTCTTTGTGACCAGCGACGACAGGGTCCTGGTCATCGAGGCCAATGGCAACGAAATGTACTGGATGACGACAGACGGGACCGGCACTGTCGAAAAAATCGGTGACATCGGCTTTCACGCGCATCAGCTGTCCGCATCACTGATGTTTGGCACAGATCAGATCGCGATCCTTGGGGCTGATGGCGGCATCTATGTGGCGGATATTTCGCAGGACGTTCCGGTGTTTGACCGCGTGGCGGAGCTTGATCAGGCGCGCACCAATGCGGGTCTGGTGCAAATGCCTGATGGGCGGATTGCCATTGTCGGCGGCAACATTGCGAATGCCAGCATCAACCCGGCGAACGGGTTGGACGGTGCCATCAAGAACATCGAGATCTGGGATCCGGCTACCAATACGGTCGAATTGCTGGATGAAGGCAATGCGGTTGCGCGCATGTATCATTCCAGCAGCACGCTTCTGCCGGATGGCACGATTTGGACAGGCGGCGGCGGCGCGCCGGGCCCGATTGCGAACTCGAACGTCGAGATTTATGCGCCTGACTATCTCTATGGCGACGATGGCACCTTGGCGGACCGCCCGGTGATCACCTCGGCACCGTCCAATATTGATGCGGGCGACACCTTCACCATCCAAGTGGACGATGCCAGTGCGATTGACCGGATTACGGCGATCAAGCCCGGCGCATACACCCATGCGCGCAATTCCGACGCCCGCTTCTTCGAGCTGGAATTTACCGTTCTGAATGCGACCACGATCTCGGTCTCAACGCCGCCTGACGCGGGGATGTTGCCGGGGGCCTATATGCTGTTTGCGCTGGACGCGAATGGCACGCCATCGGCCTCCAGCATGTTGGGCGTCGATACGGTTGATCTGGTCGAGACCCCCAACTTCACGCAAGAGGACGGCGCGCTTCAGGTTTACAACATTGATAACGAGGACATTGACGGCGCGTTCTCGTTGACGGTCGAGGTGCGCTTCGATGATCTGACCGACGAGCGGCAGAAGATCTTTGACACCAAAAGCGTCGATGGAGATGAGAGCCGCATCCTGCTCGGACAGATCAATCAAACATCCGATATCGAGTTTGTCATCATTCAGGACGGGGCCGTCTATCGGCTTACCGGCCAGGGGGCCATTGTCGAAGGCGAATTTGCGACATGGACGGTGTCGGTCAACACCAACGGAATGATGTCCTTGTCAAAGGACGGCACTGTGCTGGCCACCGGTCAAGGTGTTGTTCCAAATGATGTGGAGCGGGCCTTGTACTTCACGGGCGAGTCCACATCCATCACCGATGACCGCCTCAAAGGCGTGGTCCGCAATCTCGAAATCACCAATGAGGGCGACGCCGAAAGCGTCCAGAAGCTCTCATTTGAAGGCAGCGTCTATCAGCGCGGCACAGAAGGCCTGACCTATGAGCAAGCGCTTGCGGAAGCCGAGGCTTTGGGCGGCAAGCTGCTTGAAGTGGACAGTCAGGCTGAAAGTGATTTTATCACGGCGCTCTTCAACGATGGCAAAAACCCGATTTGGCTGGGTATCACCGATGTCGCGGAAGAGGGCGTTTGGCGGAACGCAGATGGCTCTGGCATCAGCTATTCCAATTGGCTCCCCGGTCAGCCGAACAATGAAAACGGGTTGAACGGCGGGCAGAATTACGCGGCGATTGTGACCGCTGACGGCCAGTGGGATGATTTCTTCAACACCAACTCGGCCTTCTTCAATGGCAGCAACTTCGTGCCTGCAACGACCCAGACAATCATTGAATTCGACAAGACCGATGGGACCCCGGACAGCTTTGGAAATTCGAGCTATGTCCTTGGCACGCAAGGTCTGACATGGCTTGAAGCGCAGGCCGAGGCGGAAGCGATGGGCGGCAAGCTGGTCGAGATCAACAGCCAGGCCGAAAACGATTTCATCGTGCAAAACTTCGGGGATGGACAAAACAGCATTCACGTTGGCTTCTCTGACGCCGCCAATGAGGGCGTCTGGGTCGGCAGTAACGGCCAGGCCGCGCCCTACACAAATTGGCTGCCGGGCCAGCCGGACAATGCGGGCGGCAATCAGGATTATGCGCGGATCGCAAGCGCCTCAGGGCAGTGGGATGATGGGTTCTCGCAAACAACCTTTTTCTTCAACGCCGCGCAGAATACATGGTCTGCGGGTTCTACGATCTCTGTCATTGAATTCGAAGACGCGTTTATCTTCGGCGACTCGCGGTATGAGCTTGGAACCCAGGGGCTGACCTGGCTGGAAGCGCAGGCCGAGGCCGAAGCCAAGGGTGGGCGCGTTGTCGAGATTAACAGTGCGGCTGAAAACGACTATATCGTGCAGACACTTGGTGACGGCCAGAACAGTATTTGGATCGGGTTTAACGATACCGGGCAAGAGGGCGTTTGGCGCGACAGCGACGGCGCAGAAATCGCCTATACGAACTGGATGGCCGGGCAGCCCGATAATGCGGGCGGCAATCAGGACTACGCGCGCATCGCCGCGAATACCGGCGAGTGGGATGACGGGGGCAATGGTACGACGTTCTACCAGGCGAATTATGACCCCTCCAACCCGCATAGCGGCTGGCAAGTGAGCGACGCCATCCTCGTTATCGAATACGACCTGATGTGATTATGCGGGCAGCTTGCGCGAGACGGCTGCCAAAGCGGGCGCTTTGGCGATGGGCGCATCCTGCGAATGCTGCCGGTCGCTTGCGGCTTTGGCGCGTGGCCAGGACACAAGGATGATGGCGCAACTTTCGACGTGATGCACGGCCACGGCGCGGGGCAGGTCTGCAACCGTTGTCGGGATGTTGCGCGCCCCGGGTTTGGACACATCAACACACAGATCAACGGGGCTGTGCGGCGGCAAACCCTGGGCCATCAGCCCGTCGGCTATCCGGCCCGCCTGACGGACCGACATGTAAAAGGCGGTGGTTGTGCCGGGTGCTGACAGGCGGGTGCTGTCGGGAAGCGGGTTATCAGCGCAACCTGTGCCGGTGGCGATTACAAAACTGTCAGTGACGCCGCGCTGGGTCAGGCTTTGCCCTAGGGACGCGCCCGCAGCCGACGCCGCAGTGATGCCGGGCACGATTTCGACGGGCACGCCAGCGGCATGGGCCGCGTCCAATTCTTCGGTCGCGCGCCCGAAGATGCCCGGATCGCCGGATTTGAGCCGCACGACTTTGCGCCCCTTTTTGGCTTCCGCCACGATCATGGCGCTGATCTTGTGCTGCGGGAACGCATTGGCACCGACATGCTTGCCGACAAACACCCGTTCAGCGTCGCGTCGGGCAAGCTCCAGCACGTCTTTGTCCACCAGCCTGTCATAATAGATCACATCAGCCTCTTGCAGCCGTTCGACAGCGCGCAAGGTCAGCAAGTCGCGCGCGCCGGGCCCGGCCCCAACCAAAGCGATCTGGCCGCGGGCGTGTTTCGTGGGCGGCCCGCCTGAGGCAATCGCCGACTTGATTGCACGCGCGGCCTCACGTTCTGCGCCACGGGTCCATTGATCCCGGGCCTCGCCCTTGAAGACCCAGGCCCAGAAGGCCCTGCGCCCGTCGCGCGGCACGGTGCGGGCAACGCTGGGGCGCAATCGTCCCGCCAATGCGGCCAGACCGCCGAGGTTGATCGGCAGCATCTTTTCCAGCCTTGTCTTGATGTCTCGCGTCAGCACAGGGGCGGTGCCTTCACTGCCGATGGCCACGACGATAGGATCGCGGTCCACGATGGCGGGCGTGGTCATATCGCAGAGATCGGGCTGGTCCACGACATTCACGGGGCAGCCTGCCGCTTTGGCCAGCCCATGGGCCGCGACGTCAAATCCGGGGCAGCCCGTCGCGATAAAGGCCATCGCGGCCTCTTTGAAGACATGTGCTGAGAGCAGCTGAACCTGCCGGGCGCGGCCGCTGTCCACGAGGCGTTGAAGCTCATCGTCCAGTGACACGGACACGATCACCAGCTTGGCATCGGTTTTCAGAAGCAGCCGCGCCTTTTGCGCGGCCTGCTCGCCTCCGCCGACAATGACAACCTTTCGGCCCGTGGTGCGAATGAACATTGGAAAGGCTTTCATGGCGTGTCCTTTCTTCAGGCAGCAAATAAGGAGATATGCGCGTCCCAACAGGCCCGCGCCGTGGCCATCGGGTCCGGGACGCGCAGCGTGGAGAGGGCCGCCGCCGCAGTCCCGATGATGATCTGTTCTTCAAAGGGGGAGGGGTTTTGTTCGGCCCATGTTTTGCTCAAGGCTGGCTGCGACGGCCCGGCCCCGGCCAGGCGGCGGGTTTCGGTCACGAGGGGCGGTAGCATGTCCTCCCACGGCCTTGCGTTGCGCAAACCGAAAGCGGCAATCGCCTTGCCCGGGTGGCGTTCGAATTCGCCGCCGCCGCCCTTGATCACGCTCAGCGCGTCCCATCCCAGAAGCGCCGCTGCATCTGCCTGCAACACGCGGTAAGAGGGATGAAACACGCCTTGAACGCTGGCCGTGGCCGCAGCGGGGTTGAGCATCCGGCAGACGGTGTTGACGCAAGACCGCAACCCCAGAATGTCGCGCAAGGACAGAAGGCGGAACAGCGCGGGCGCGAGCCGCTCTAACGGCAGATAGGCGATCCCATCGCGTTCCAACAGGCTGGCGACCTCATCGGGGTCTTTGGCAATCCCGATCCCGACGCGGGAGAGCCCATCGCGCAGTTTTGCATCCGATCCGTTCCACCCATGCAGAAGAACACGCGACCCCGACGCAGCGACCAGTTTGGCGGATGCCAAGAACCATGGCGCCCCCCGGTTGCGACCAGCGGCGTAGCTGGGCCAATCCAGATCGACATGCGGTAGAGCGGGTAAACTCGCTTGCGCAGCTGCAGCAAAGCCCGCGATCTCGGCCGCGGTTTCGCCCTTCATCCGCAGCAGCATCAACAGGGCGCCCACCGCCTCTGGCGCTGCCTCATGCCGAAGCATCTGCGTCATGGCCTCGTAGGCTTCGGCCTGCGTCAGTGAGCGCGACCGTCCCGGCCCGCGTCCCAATATGCGGACATGGTCGGCAAGGCTCATTCCGCAGCCTCCCTGACCGTTGCGCAGGCCAGCAAATCAGCCAGTTCCGGTCGGCAGGAGCCGCAATTTGTCCCTGCGCCCAAGGCCGCGCCAATTTGATCGACGCTGATCAAGCCGCCCGTCTCGATCGCCTCGACGATCGTGTTCACCCCAGTGCCAAAACACGAACACAGGACGGGGCCGGGGTTCGGCATGGATGCGGGCAAATGCCCGGTGATAACATCTATCGCATCCGATCCCGGCAAACTGGCGAGATAATCCCGCATCACAGCCACGGGCTTTGGGGCGATGAACAGAGCCGCGATCATTGTTGCCTCGGAGTACAGCACCACCCGCGCGGTGCCGCGCTTGGTGTCGATCATCGTGGTCGCGGTGGTCTCGGGCGCGTTGAACAGGCGCTTTGCCTCGGCCTCCCAATCTGCGACGGGCTTTTTGCCTGCGAGCTCGGCCCGAAACCCCTGTGTTGTTCGGGCCAAGGCCCAATAGGGGCTCGTGAGCCGCATTGGCCCACGCGATACCGCAAACCCGTACCATGCGGCGTCATACCGGGCGAGCTGGACCGTGCTGGCCTTGCTTTCGGGCTGGCCGGACACAGGGTCGGTTGCGGCTGTGACAAGATCGTCGATGCGGGCGGAGGGGGCGGTCTCTGCGGTCCAATGGATCGGGGCGAAGACCTGCCCCGGCTGAACCGCGTCGGTGATCCGCGCCCGCAGGATGGCGCGGCCATGGGCGTTTGTGACCTGCACCAGATCGGCCGGGGCCAGCGCGCGTGCTTTGGCATCAACAGGGTGAATATCCAGAAAGGGTTCGGGCAAGTGCGCGGATAGACGTGGCGACAGCGCGGTGCGGGTCATGGTGTGCCATTGGTCGCGCAGCCGTCCGGTGTTTAGCCGGAAGGGCGTGTCTTCCGACACGATAGCGGCGGGTGCCTTATGCGTGACAGGGATCAGACGCGCCTTGCGGTCGGGGTGGAAGAAGACGCCATCCCCAAAGAACCGCCCGCCCTGACGCTGCGCGCTGACAGGCCAGCGCGTCGGTGCAAGCGCGTCGTATTCCGCGTCAGACAGATCCGCCAGCGCTGAGATGTCGAAATCGCGTCCGAACTGCCCCGCGATCCCGGACAGGGCGGCATATTCGCGGAAAATTTCGGCAGGGTTTGCATAGTCGAAGGCCGGTCCGAACCCCATGCGGCGACCCAGTTCGGCCAGAATATCCCAATCCGCGCGCGCCTGGCCCGGCGCTGGCAGGACGCCGCGTTGGCGGCTGATGGTGCGATCTGAATTGGTGACTGTGCCGTCCTTTTCCGCCCAGGCTGTGGCTGGCAGCAGAACATCAGCCAATCGCGCCGTATCGGTGCGGGCGGTGATGTCGCTGACCACGGTGAACGGACAGGATGCGATAGCTGCACGAACCGTGGCCGACTCTGGCATGGAGACGGCGGGATTTGTGTGGATGATCCACAATGCCTTGATCCGCCCATCCCCGACGGCGCGGAACATGTCGACGGCCTTCAGGCCGGGCGCCTCGGGCACCGATGGCACCTGCCAGAAGGTGCGGACGGCAGTTCGGTGGTCGGGGTTTTCCAGATCAAGATGGCAGGCCAGCATATTCGCCAAGCCGCCCACCTCGCGCCCGCCCATCGCATTGGGCTGTCCGGTGACGGAAAACGGCCCGCAGCCCGGCTTGCCGATCCGGCCCGTGGCCAGATGGCAATTCAGGATCGCGTTGACCTTGTCAGAGCCGGAGATGGATTGGTTCACCCCCTGGCTATAGATGGTCACCACCTTCTGCGTGCGTATCCAGAGCTGGCAAAAGGCGTGTATCTGGTCTTCGGTCAACCCGGTGACAGAGCTGTCATCCGCCTGCGCCGCTTTGAGCGCGGCTTCAAACCCATTGGTCTTTTCAAGACATTTCGGATCAAGCGCGCCGCTGTCGTAGATATCGGCCAAAAGACGGTTGAACAGCGCCACATCACTGCCCGGCTGCAGGGCCAGGTGCATGTCAGCCTCTTCGCAACTTGCCGTGCGGCGCGGGTCAACGACGACAAGCCTGGTGCCGCGTGCTTTCTTTGCGGCCAGAACGCGTTGATGCAGAACCGGGTGACACCAAGCGAGATTAGAGCCGACCAGCACGATCAGATCCGCCTCATCGATATCCTCGTAGGTGCCTGGAACGGTATCCGTACCGAAGGCCCGTTTGTGCCCGGCAACGCTGGAGGCCATGCAGAGCCTTGAATTGGTGTCAATATTGGCCGAGCCGATGAAGCCTTTCATCAGCTTGTTGGCCACGTAGTAGTCTTCGGTCAAAAGCTGCCCGGAGACATAGAAGGCCACGCTATCTGGCCCGTGTCTGGCCACCGTGTCGGCGAACCGGTCCGCCACCAATTGCAAAGCCGTGTCCCAGCCGGTTTCAGCCCCATCAACAGTCGGCCTGAGCAGCCGATTTTCCAGACCGATGGTTTCTGCCAATGCCGACCCTTTGGAGCAGAGCCGCCCGAAATTTGCCGGATGGTCAGGGTCGCCGCGCACAGCCAGCCCGCCTTGGGTGTCGGGTCGCAAAAGAACGCCACAGCCCACCCCGCAATAAGGGCAGGTGGAGCGGGTTTCAGGCAGGCCGGCACCGTCCATCACGCGGCACTCTGCGCGGCGAGCTTTGTGGCATCGATCAACAACCGGCCCGCTTCGACGCGGACGGGGTAGGTGGCAATCTGCCCCTCTTCGCCGCGCGCCTGCCCGGTGTTCAGATCGAACACCCAGTTATGCAACGGGCATGTCACCGATTGGCCGTGCAGGATCCCTTCTGACAGCGGGCCGCCCTTATGCGGGCAGGTGTCGGACGCGGCATAGACCTCGTCCTCGCCCGTGCGAAACAGCGCGACACAGCCCAGCCGTGTTTTGATCTTGCGCGCACCGCGCAAGGGGATGTCTTCCACCGCACCGATGTCGATCCAGCTCATTCTGCGGCCTCCAATGTCAGATCGGCAAGCGGCTGATAGCTCTGAGCCTTGGTCTGGACGTGTTCGGCCCATGGGTCTGTGCGATAGATCGTCTGAGACAGGTCAAAGGCCGCGACAAGCCGCGCGCGTTCGGCGTCATCACTGAGGGTTTCCTTGACCCAGTCCAGCCCCACCTTGGCCACCCATTTGTAAGGGCGATCGAGATATTTGGCCGTCTCGCGATACAGCTGAACAAATGCGGTTGTCCATTCGATGGCGTCCTCTTCGGTCGGGACATCGACGAGACGCTCGGTCTCCTTAACGTCCATGCCCGCCGCCCCTGCGACGCTGACCTGATAGCCGCTATCGACACAGATAATGCCCACATCCTTGCAGGTCGCCTCGGCGCAATTGCGCGGGCAGCCGCTGACGCCCAGCTTGACCTTATGCGGCGTCCAGGAGCCCCAGAGGACCTGCTCCAGCTTGATACCAAGACCGGTGCTGTCCTGCGTGCCAAAGCGGCAGTGATCGGTGCCGACGCAGGTTTTTACGGTGCGCAAGCCTTTGGAATAGGCGTGGCCGGAGACCAGCCCCGCCTTGTTTAGATCGGCCCAGATCGCGGGCAGGTCCTCGCCTTTCACGCCCAGCAGGTCGATGCGCTGGCCGCCCGTGACCTTGACGGTGGGCACGTTGTATTTGTCTGCCGCATCCGCAATCGCGCGCAATTCGGTGGGGTTGGTGATCCCGCCCCACATGCGCGGGACCACGGAGAACGTGCCGTCTTTCTGGATGTTGGCATGTTTGCGTTCGTTGACGAACCGGCTTTGGGGGTCGTCTTGATACTCCAGCGGCCAGTCGGCCAGCAGGTAGAAATTCACCGCCGGGCGGCAGATGTGACAGCCGTTGCGGGTCTTCCAGCCCAGCTCTTGCCAGACCGCGTCCTGGCTTTTCAACGCCTGCGCCTTGATCAGGCGGCGGACATCTTCATGGGTCAGATCGCAGCAGCCGCAGATCGGCTGTGCTGCGGGTATCTGGAAGTCATCGCCCAGCGTGACCTGCAAGAGCTGTTCCACCAGCCCGGTGCAGGTGCCACAGGAGGCGCTTGCCTTGGTGGTGGCTTTGAGTGCGCCCAGCTCCTCTGCGCCGTCCTGGATGGCTGTGACGATCGTGCCTTTGCAAATGCCGTTGCAGCCGCAAATCTCTGCCTCAGGCGGCAATGCTGCAACGGCTGACAACGGGTCCGACTGGGTCCCTCCCTGAAAGGCAGGGCCGAAGATCAGGGTCTCCCGCATCTCTTCGATGTCGGTTTCGTCCTTGATCAGACCAAAGAACCAGTTCCCATCGGCAGTGTCGCCATACATCACCGCGCCGACCAGCCTGTCCCCTTCGATGACAAGGCGTTTGTAGACCCCGCGCGCGGGGTCGCGAAACACGATATCTTCGCGCTCCTCCCCCTCGGCAAAGTCCCCGGCACTGAACAAATCGCAGCCGGTGACTTTGAGCTTGGTGGCGACGTCCTTTACCACGAAGGCCTCCGCCTCCCCAAGCAGGGTCTTAGCCAAGACCCTGGCCTGATCATAGAGCGGTGCCACCAGCCCGAAGAGATAACCGTGAAACTCGACACATTCGCCAAGGGCGTAAATGTTCGGGTCCGAGGTCTGCATCTGGGCGTTCACTTCGATCCCACGGGCCACGTCCAGCGCCGCATCGCTCGCCAGTCGCGTTTCGGGCCGAATGCCCACGGCCATGACCACCAGATCGGCGGGCAGCACATCGCCATCTTCCAGCAAAACCGCCTCTACATGGGTGTCGCCCAGAATGGCCTTGGTAGAGGCCTGCGTGCGGATTGTGATGCCGCGTTTTTCGAGGTCCCGGCGCAGCAGATAGCCCGCTGCCTCATCCAATTGACGCTCCATCAGGTGGCCCATCAGATGCACGACTGTCACGTCCATGCCCCGCTCTGCCAGACCGGCGGCGGCTTCCAGCCCAAGCAATCCGCCACCAATCACGACGGCCTGCCCGCCCTTATCGGCGGCTGTAATCATCGCCTCGGTATCATCGAGATCGCGGTAGGTGATGACGCCGGACAGCTCCTTGCCGGGCACCGGAATGATGAAAGGCGCAGAGCCGGTTGCAATCACCAGCTTGTCGTAGGGCACAGGCCCGTTTTGGCCCTGAACGACCTTCTTGTCGGGATCGATGGCCGTGACATATTCGCCAAAGCGGCAGGTGACGCCATGTTGGGCGTACCAGTCATCGCTATGGGTGATGATCTCCTCATAGCTCTTGTCGCCGGAAAGCACGGGCGAGAGCATGATCCGGTTATAATTGCCGCGCGGCTCGGCATTGAAGAGCGTGATGTCATAGGCGGTGTTATCCGCCTCGACCAGCGTTTCGATCATCCGGCCGGACGCCATGCCGGCCCCGATGATGACAAGTCTTTGGGTCATGGGTTCACTCCGCTGCGATGGGCTTTGGGGAGACAGGTGTTTTGGGCTTGGGCTTGGCGCCATGTTCGTATTCCTCAAGGAAATCGAGCACCTCCTGCCGGTAGCTGTAGTAATCAGGGTGTTCCAGCAAGGCCTTGCGAGTGCGCGGGCGTGGCAGAGCGACGGGGACGATCTTGCCGATAGTGGCTTGCGGTCCGTTGGTCATCATCACCACGCGGTCGGCCAGCAATATGGCCTCGTCCACGTCATGGGTGACGCAAATTGCGGTGACTTTGGTGCGGCTCCAGACCTCCATCAGCACTTCCTGCAATTCCCAGCGCGTCAGGCTGTCGAGCATGCCGAAAGGCTCGTCCAGAAGCAGCAGCTTGGGCGACAGCGCGAAGGCCCGCGCGATGCCGACGCGCTGCTGCATGCCGTTGGACATTTCGCTGGCGGGCTTGTCCATCGCATCGGCCAGCCCCACCCGTTCAAGGTAGTATTCGACCACATCCTGCCGTTCGGCTTGGGACGCGCGGGGGTACACTTTGTCTACGCCGATGGCGCAATTCTTCCGCGCCGACAGCCAGGGGAACAGGTTGGGTGATTGGAACACCACGGCGCGTTCGGGGTCGGCGCCTTCGACGTGACGTCGATCCAGCTTGATTGCGCCTTTGGATATCTCGTTCAACCCGGCGGCCATCGTCAGCACCGTAGATTTTCCGCAGCCCGAATGCCCGATCAGCGAAATGAACTCGCCCCGGTCGATTTTCAGGTCAAAATCTTCAACCACGGTCAGCGGCCCTTTGGGCGTCGGATAGACCTTGTGCAGCTGGCTGAAGTCGAGGAAGCGCTCATCAACCAGGCTTTTCTGCGCGTCTGCGACGGCGGTAGGCACGTTATGGATCGGGGTCACATCCGGCAGTTGCCGGGTGCCGTCCACGCGTGCCTCGATGCCGACATCCATGAGGTATTTCGTCACCTCAGCACGCAGCGATTTGAATGTGTCGTCGGAATTCATGGCCATCCGCTCGCGCGGGCGGGGGATAGAGACCGGGAATTCCTGACCCAACGTGCCATCGGGGTTCAGCGCGATGATCCGGTCTGCGAGGATGATGGCTTCATCCACATCATTGGTGATCAGAACGCAGGTCTTTTTGTCCGTCTCCCAGATCCGTTCGATCTCATCGGCAAGATTGGCGCGGGTCAGGGCGTCAAGCGCCGACAATGGCTCATCAAGCAGCAGCATCTCGGGGTTCATCGCCAAGGCGCGGGCCACATTGACCCGCTGGCGCATGCCGCCTGACAGCTCTGCCGGGCGGCGGGTGGCGGCGTGGCTGAGCCCGACCATCTTGACGTAATGGGCGGTTTTGTCCGCCTTCTCCTGCGCGCTCAGCTTGGGAAACACCGTGTCCACCGCCACGCGCACATTGCCTGTGACCGTCAGCCACGGCATCAGCGAGTAGCTTTGAAAGATGACCCCGCGTTCCGGGCTTGGCTCTTTGATGGGTGCGCCCTTGAAGGTCGCGGTGCCGCTGGTTGGCTGTTCCAGCCCGGCGAGGATGTTGATCAGCGTTGTCTTGCCCGTACCGGAAAACCCCAGCAGGACCAGAAACTCGCCTTCCTTTACGTCCAGGCTGATCGTCTTGAGCACATCCGCGCGATGCACCCCGGACCCAAAGCTTTTTGAGACGTTGTCGAGTGTCAGAATACCCATGCCCATCACCGGTTATTCGTGAAGGTGAACAGGGACTGGAGGGCATACATCACCCGGTCCAGCATGAAGCCGATGATCCCAATCGTCAGAACCGCAACCATGATCTTGGCCAGCGAACTGGAGGAGCCGTTCTGGAATTCATCCCATACGAATTTGCCAAGGCCGGGGTTCTGGGCCAGCATTTCTGCAGCGATCAGAACCATCCAGCCCACGCCAAGCGACAGTCGCAGCCCGGTAAAGATTAAAGGCAGCGCCGATGGCAGGACCAGCTTGGTGATTTTGGTCCATGTGTTCATTTTCAGAACCTTGGAGACGTTGACCAGGTCCTTGTCGATGCTGCTGACGCCCAAGGCGGTGTTGATCAGCGTGGGCCAAAGCGAGCAGAGCGTCACGGTGATGGCCGAGGTCAGGAAGGATTTGGCAAACCAGCCATCCTGCGTGACATAGACGGCCGAGACCACCATGGTCACGATGGGCAGCCATGCCAGTGGCGAGACCGGTTTGAAAATCTGGATAATCGGGTTCAGCGCGGCATTCGCAATGGGCGACAGCCCCGCCATGATCCCAAGCGGAATGGCGACCACGCTGGCGATCAGGAAGCCAAAGAACACCGTTTTGATCGAGGTCCAGATCTGCGCGTAATAGCTGGGTGCGCCGGTATAGGTGCGCTGAACCGGGTCCTTGCCCTGTTCCACTCGCCTTTCGTTCAGCGTGGCGACCTGGGCGTCGAACTTGGCGCGGCTCTCCGCTTTGGAAAGCGCGTCTTGGTGCAGGTTAAGGGCTTCGGTCCAGACCTGCGCGGGCCCCGGCACCGCGCCGAGCGAGGTTTGCACCGTGGGCGCCAAGGCCGCCCACATCGCCAGAAAACCCGCAATCGCCAGCAATGGTACACCCAGCAGGCGCCAGATTTCGCCCATCTGCGCTTTGGGGTTTTCACCCGCAACCGCTTTCAGGATCGGCGTCATCCAGGCAAGGCCAAGCACTTGAAACCATTTGTCGGCTGCGTTGATCCGGGTGAACCGCCGCGCGCGGCGGGCTTCGCGTTCGGCATCGACTGCGAAATTCGGGTCTATGGCGCTCATGTGCCTCTCTCCTGCAATGTTGGGGGGCGCGCGGGCAAAGGCAGCTTTGCCCGCGCAGCGTGGCCTTAGCCCTGCACCTGGTCGCCGACGACTTTCTGTGCGCCTTTCAGACCGATGGGAAGGCTCTCGAGATAGGCGTTGGGGGCGCGACCATCATAGGGAATGCCGTCGATGATATCGGCGGCTGGCGTCGGCTCTTTGAAGCCATCGCTGTCCCACGGGAAGTGATCCGAGCTTGCCAGACCGTCATCCACCAGCGATTGCGCCGCTTCTAGATAGATATCAGGGCGGTACACTTTGGCTGCGACGTCCTTATACCACTGGTCCGGCTGAGGCTCGGCGATCTGGCCCCAGCGGCGCATCTGGGTCAGGTACCAGATGGCATCCGAGTAGTAGGGATAGGTCGCATTGTAGCGGAAGAAGACGTTGAAATCGGGGATGTCACGTTTGTCGCCTTTCTCGAATTCAAAGAAGCCGGTCATCGAATTGGCGATCACGTCGTAATCGGCCCCCACATATTCGGGATGGCTGAGGATTTCCACGGCCTCGGGCCGGTTGGCATTGTCATTTTCGTCCAGCCACATCGCGGCACGGATCAGGGCGCGGACCACGGCTTTGGTTGTGTTGGGATTATCGGTGACAAAATCTTCGGTCAGGCCGAAGACCTTTTCGGGGTTGTTCTTCCAAAGCTGGTAGTCGGTGATGACCGGGACGCCGATGCCCTTGAACACGGCCTGTTGGTTCCAGGGCTCGCCCACGCAGTAGCCGTGGATCGTCCCGGCCTCCAGCGTGGCGGGCATCTGGGGCGGCGGGGTCACAGACAGGAACACATCGGCTGTGATCTGGCCCGAGATGTTTTCGGGGCTGTAATATCCCGGGTTGATCCCGCCAGCGGCCAGCCAATAGCGCAATTCGTAATTATGCGTGGAGACCGGGAAGACCATGCCCATGTTGAACGGCTCGCCTCTGGCGTTGAACTCTTCGATCACCGGCACCAGGGCCTCGGCTGAAATGGGATGCTGTGGGCGGCCGTCATCCATGCTGGGGATATGCGGGCGCATCATCTCCCAGACCTCGTTAGAAACGGTGATGCCGTTGCCGTTCAAATCCATCGAAAAGGGCGTGACGATATCCGCCTTTGTGCCGTACCCGATGGTCGCGGCCAGTGGCTGACCGGCCAGCATATGTGCGCCGTCCAGCTGGCCATCAATGACCCCGTCAAGCAGGACCTTCCAATTCGCCTGCGCCTCAAGCGTGACAAACAAGCCCTCGTCCAGGAAGTAGCCTTGTTCATAGGCTACGGCGAGCGGCGCCATATCTGTCAGCTTGATAAAGCCGAATGTCAGCTCGTCCGTTTCCAGATCAAGCAGCTCGGCAAAGCTGGGTGATACCAGCGCAGTGCTGGCAGCGAGAGAGAGCAGAAATGTCTTCATATTTGACCCTTTTGATCCTTTGGCCTGTGCGCAGATCGCGAAAACCGCGCACTTAAACGAAAAAAGGCCGACCACTTAACCCCCGGGATTTCACCCGAAAGAAAGTGAGCGACCTTGCTCTGGATATCCCTGACAGCGGGATAGAAATCTTGCAGCCCGGCGCCATTGCTGAGCTGTTGCTACCCTCGCCGCAGCGCAGCACGGAACGCCATGAGAAAAACCTGATTTGGGTCTGCCAATCCCAAAGACGCTTATTCAGTGGGCAGTTTCTCGGGGTCAGGATCGAAAAATTGTCCGTCAAAGAAGCGATCCGGCAGTAAGGTTAACTTACCGGAGGCTGAAGCGACGGGCATCGGATCTAGAATCGCCCCCTCTACTTTGGCGGAGGCCCCTGGGAAGTCGCAGCCCAGGCGCGCAAGGTGCAGACGATGGAGGTCGGGGCGAATGACCCGCGCGATCTGGGCGTCATTCAGCGGCGCGCCTCCATGGGCCTTATGCAGGCGCCGAGCGATCCATTTCGCCTGGCTGTGCCATGGAAAGTTGGCGGCGCCCTCGTGGAACGCCACAAAGCGAGCGACCCGGCGCTGATCGCCGCGTTGCGATATCGTCAGGTGGCCGGACAAGGCCCGGTCCACAAGTTCCGAAGACACATCGAGATATGCTTTGCGCGACAGGAGATCGCTCGCGGTGGCGCGCACGGCCGGGTTCGACAGCCACCGGCCCGCTTTCCACAGGGCGCGCATCAAGCGGCCCAGCAGATCAGGCTCGGTCTCGGCCCAATCCGTTCGAACCGCTAGCACCTTCTCTGGGGCGAAGGCCCAGATCGCATTGCAGGGGAGCAGCAATGCTCCGGCCCCCGTCTCGACCGACACTGAGCCCCATGGCTCGCCCACGCAAAAGGCGTCAACCTCCCCGGCGGCCAAAGCATCTGCCATCAGGGGCGGCGGCACGGTGCGGATCTTGATCCCATTCGCGCCCAACGCCGTGGCCTCCGCCCAGTAGCGCAACAGCTCCACATGCATCGAAAACGGGAACGGGACGCCAAAGGTCAACGGGCCATTGCTGGCCTGCGCCAGCGCATCTGCCGCCGCAAACGGGTCCGAGAAATCGAACGTAAACCCGGCCTCGCGCAGCTTTATGTGCAACGCGTTGCCAACACCAATGACATTGCCATTGACCGAAAGCACCGAGACGGAGGAGATCTGTGTCGAAACCCCTCCCAACCCCATCGCCATGGCAACCGGCACGGGCGAGAGCATATGCGCCGCATCCACGCGGCCAAAGGCCAGCATATCGCGCACCGACGACCAGGAGGGCGCAGCAATCAAGTCCAGCGCGATGCCTTCAGACTGCGCAAACCCCATTTCTTGCGCGATAATAAGCGGCGCGGCATCGACCAGCGGCATATAGGCGACCGAGATCCTGACCGCGTTCATGCCAGCAATCCAGCGGCCGTGACGAGCGCCTCGGCCACGTCTGCGACGCGCCGCCCCTGATCCATCGCCGTTTTGCGCAGCAGCGCATAAGCCGCCTGCTCGTCGATGCCCTTGGCCTTCATCAACAGCCCCTTGGCGCGGTCGATCACCTTCCGCTCCTCGAGCGCGCGCCGCATCTCTTCAAGCTCCTCTCGCATCTGCCGCACCATCGTGAAGCGGGCAATGGCGGTATCAATCACTGATTTGACCCGGGCCGGGGCCAGGCCATCCACCACATAGGCAGAGACGCCCGCTTCGATCGCGGCTTCCGCCAAACCGTCCGAGTTGCCCGACACAAACATCGCAACAGGCCGCTCCAGCGGGCCGGAGGCGAGGGTCAGTTCCTCCATCATATCCCGGGTGGGGTTGTCCACGTCGATCAGCACAATGTCTGGCCCGTGGGTCGCAATCTGGCGCGCCAATCCGCTTGCATCACCAATCACAACGACATCGCAGGGGCTGGCGTCTTTCAAGGCATCCACAATCGCAATGGCGCGGTCGCGGTCCTGTTCGACGACAACAATCTTCAACGCATATTTCATTGCGTTGGGATGCAGGTGTTTCAACGAACAATCAACGGCGCAGGCCAGCCTGCGAGGCGGCTTGCTTTCGAACCCATGGGCGCAGAGGCGGGTTGCTGAAAATTTGTGCAAGAGCAATCCGATTGCGGCAGATGGCAAATCAATTGTGGGGCCCAAACGAGGGCTCTGCCCCGCAATGCAAAAGGGTTGGCACGGTTATCGGGCGCAGTATTTTTCAGACGGTCAGTGTTGTCTAGACGATCTGTTTGGGAATGACGCGTTCAGGAATAAAAAAAGCCCCGCCAGGCTTTGCACTTGGCGGGGCTGAGTTTTTGTTCGTTGAGGGCTGTTACTCTCGATTGCCGAGCAGCTGCAGCAGGAACATGAACATATTGATGAAGTCCAGATACAGGCTGAGCGCGCCCATGATCGCGGATTTTCCGAGCCACTCTGCATCACCCATATGGGCCATTTGCAGGTAGTCGTTCTTGATCTTCTGCGTGTCATAGGCGGTGAGGCCCGCGAAGATCAGAACACCGATCACGGAGATCGCGAAGGCAATCGCAGGCGAGCCCAGGAAGATGTTCACAATCGACGCCACGATCAGGCCGATCACACCCATGATCAGGAACGCGCCCCAACCGGAGATGTCCTTTTTGGTCGTGTAGCCCCAGATGCTCAGGCCCGCGAAGGCAATCGCGGTCACAAGGAAGACCTGGATGATCGAGAAGCCGGTAAAGACCAGGAAGATCGAGCTGATCGACAGGCCCATCACGGCGGCGAAGGCGTAGAACACCACCTGTGCAGTCGCGGCGGACATGCGGTTGATCATGGCGCTGAAGCCGAAGACGAAGATCAACGGTGCGAACATAATCACCCAGCGCAGCGGCGACAGGTAGATGGCGGAGCCAAGCGCTGTCAGCAGCGTGCCATTGCCCAGTTGGGCGGCCGCTTGGCTTGGGTTTTCGGTGACCGCCAGGCCGGACAACGCCCAGGCTGCGGCGAAGGTGATCAACATGCCTACGGACATCGTGCCGTAGACCTTGTTCATGTGTGCGCGAAGGCCGACATCCAACTGCTCGGCGGAAATGCCGGCGGTGGAGCGTGCGCCTACATATTCTTGCATGGAATTACTCCCTTATCACAAAGAAACTGGCTGCCCCGGAGGATGCCCGGGATTTCTGGACTGAATGTGGGGCAGCGCGCAGCGGTTTTCAAGGATTTCCGGCGGTAAATATGACGATTTCGCTCGGATTTCTGCCAAATGCGCTTCAATGGTGCACTCAAAGCGGCAAAGCCTTTCTGTCCATGGTGTTTTCCATCACAAAATTGGCCGAGACGTCCTACCGCGACCATGAGCGGATCGTTGCATCTCCGCATTCAGCCGTGCCTCTGGTCAAATTGCGCGGGGCTGTATCGATGCCATCAGCGCCGGGCAATTTCAGGGCTTGTGTGCGCATCAGCGCTGGTGAGCGGCGCGCGCGCCCGGTGCAGATGGCCGGCAATGCGGGCTATCGATACCAGTGGGCGGGCGCATCCCAAAGGGGGCGGTTTGCCTCCTGCAGGGCTTCGGCGCGTGTCAGCCCAAGGTCTTGCAGCTGCCGGTCGTCCATCTCGGCAAGAGCGCGGCGCTGGCGGCGCAGCGCGAGATAGGCAAAGAGGCCTTTGGGCGCGCGGCGCGCGGGGTAGGAGGCGGGGGCGATAGTCAGATCGGTCATGGGGCTATCCTTTGGCTTTCGTGATCCATTCTGTGGGGTTCATCATTTCTGTTGATGTTTATGCCGCGATATGATTCATATGTGAAATGAATGATTTTTGTCTTTCACATCACGGATCATGATATGGCTAGAAACCTTGACCTCACCGCCCTCCGCTCTTTCGTGGCCGTTGCTGATACCGGTGGGGTGACCAAAGCGGCCGGGCATTTGCACCTGACGCAGTCTGCGGTGTCGATGCAGCTGAAACGGCTGGAGGACTCGCTGAATGTCCAGCTGTTGGACCGCGCGAACCGGTCCGTGACGCCGACGGCGGAGGGCGAGCAATTGCTCAGCTACGCGCGGCGGATGTTGGCCCTGAACGACGAGATTTACACCAAGCTTACCGCGCAGGAATATGAGGGTGAGATCACGCTCGGCGTGCCGCATGACATTATTTACCCCTATATTCCCCCGGTGCTGCGCGAATTTGCCAAGGCGTTCCCGCGGATGCAGATCAAGCTGATTTCGGCCTCGACCAAATCCTTGCGCGACATGTTCGAGCGCGGGACCTGCGACATGATCCTGACCACGGAGGAGGCACCGGGACCGGGAGGGGAGATGTTGGTGGAAATGCCATTGGTGTGGATTGGCGCGGAGGGCGGTGCCGCCTACAAGCAACGCCCCCTGCCGGTGGCGTTTTGCTCGATTTGCATCTTTCGCCAGGGCGCGCTGCGTGAATTGGAACGTGCGGGGATGGACTGGCAGATGGTGGTCGATTCCGATCTGGACAACGCGGTTGAGGCGGTCGTGAGCGCGGATTTAGCGGTCAACGCCGCGATTAAGGGATTCTCGCCGCGCGGCGCAATCGAGGTGCCTGACGCGTCCGGTCTGCCGGATTTGGGCAGCACATTGATTGTTTTATACGCGCGCCCGTCCGGCGAGACGGTTCATGACGTCCTTAAATCTATGGTGAAGGCGGCGTATCAGCCCCCTGGCACGGCGCGCGCCACAACCAAAGACTATGCGCTTACAGCGTAATGACGACCTTGCCGGTGGATTGGCGTTTGCGCAGCACCTCAAGCCCCTCATCGGCCTGCTCCAGCGGGAAGCTGTGCGACACATGCGGGCGCAGCTTGCCTGCGCCATGCATCTCGAAAAGCTTCGTCAGGCTCTGTGTCAACACTTCGGGTTTGAACGTCAGATACCCGCCCCAATAAAAGCCCATCACGCTGATATTCTTGACCAGAATGTGGTTGGCGGCGATCTGCGGCACGTCGCCTGAGGCAAAGCCGATGGTCAATATTCGCGCTTCGGGGCGGCAGGCGCGCAGCGCGGCGTTAAACAGATCGCCCCCCACCACATCATAGACCACATGCGCGCCGCCGAGCCCTTTGACGATGTCGCGCAGGTCGTCCGTGTCCGTGTCGATCAGGTGATCCGCCCCAAGCTCTTTGGCGACAGCCAGCTTGGCCTGTCCGCGGGCGGCAGCGATGACCGTGGCCCCCATGAGCTTGCCAAGCTCAACAGCAGTCAGCCCGACCCCTCCGGCCGCGCCCGTGACCAGCAGCGTTTCACCGGGCTGCAGCTTGGCGCGGTAATCCAGCGCCACATGAGAGGTGGAATACGCCACCTGAAAAGCTGCGGCGGTCTCGAAATCCATCGTGTCGGGCAGGGTCACGCAGAGGGAGGCGGGAAAGGCCCCATATTCGGCCAGCCCACCATGGCCGCCAAAGACGGCCACGCGGGTGCCGACCGCGGGGTTGCTGACGCCTTCGCCCAAAGCGACCACCTCGCCTGCCACCTCCATGCCGGGCGAAAAGGGAAGCTGTGGCTTTTCCTGATAGGTCCCTTTGACCATCAACAGATCGGCAAAGTTCAGTGCGCAGGCGTGAATGCGGATCAGCACATCCCCCCGGCCCGGCATGGGCTTGGGGGCGTCATGGGTGAATTCGGTGTGGTCATATTGGGTGACTTGGAAGGCGCGCATCATCTGCTCCCGGAGTGAAGATTTGCACGACCCTAACGCAGGCGCGCCGCTTCGGGCCAGTGCAGAAATGCCGCTTGCCCTTGCGTTCCGGGCGTCGCCCGTGCCACGGGTATGGCCCAGGCGAAGAGGAGGCCCGATGGACGAGCAGACCGCAGATTCTTGCCGCGAGCTGGGCCAGGCCCTTGCCGATGCTGCGCGGGTTGAGACGCTGAAATATTTCCGCAAGCGCGGGTTGCGGGCCGACAACAAGATGCCCGGCGGTTTTGATCCGGTGACAGAGGGGGACCGCGCCGCCGAGGCGGCCATGCGCGCCCTGATCGAGACGCAGCGCCCGGAGGACGGCATTCTAGGTGAGGAATATGGCGAGAAGCCGGGCAGCTCTGGGCTGACTTGGGTGCTGGACCCGATTGATGGCACGCGAGGCTACGTGTCCGGCACGCCGACCTGGGGGACGCTCATTGCGCTCCATGATGGCCGCGCGCCGGTGATGGGCATCATTGACCAGCCCTATATCGGCGAGCGCTTCACGGGTGGCTTGGGCCAAAGTGCGGCCGTTGGGCCGTTGGGGGAGGCGCCGTTGCAGGCGTCAGAGGTGACGCATCTGGCGCAGGCCACGATCTTCACAACCTTCCCGGAGGTTGGCAGCTCAGCCGAGGGCGCGGCCTTCCGCCGTGTCGCGGCTGAGTGCAAGCTGACCCGCTACGGGATGGATTGCTACGCCTACGCGCTATTGGCCGCCGGGCAGGTCGATCTCGTGATCGAAGCCGGGCTGCAACCCTATGACATTCAGGCCCCGATTGCCGTGATCGAGGCTGCGGGCGGGGTGGTCACAAACTGGCAGGGCGCGCCCGCCGATCAAGGTGGCACCGCCCTGGCCGCCGCAACGCCGGATCTGCATGCTGCGGCCCTTGCCTTGCTGGGGGCGGCCTAGTGGCGGAAACCCTTATCAAAGGCGCTGACGTTGTCGTCACGATGGACGACGCCCGCCGGGAACTGGCAGCTGCCGATATCCTGATCCGCGACGGCGTGATTGCTGATGTCGGGGCAGGGCTTACGAGCGAGGGAGAGACGATTGACGCAACCGGCTGCGTGGTCACGCCGGGGTTGGTCAACACACATCACCACCTGTTTCAAACGCTTACCCGCGCGGTGCCTGCCGCGCAGGATGCGGCACTGTTTGGCTGGCTGAGGACGCTCTACCCGATCTGGTCGCAGCTTGGGCCGGAGCATTTGTTTACCTCCGCCCAGATCGGGCTGGCGGAACTGGCGCTTTCGGGCTGCACCATGACGTCGGACCATTTGTACCTGTTTCCCAATGGCGGGCGGCTGGACGACACAATTGAGGCCGCGCGGGAGGTGGGCTTGCGGTTTCACGCGACCCGCGGCTCGATGAGCATTGGTGAAAGCAAGGGTGGCCTGCCCCCGGACGCTTTGGCTGAGGATGAGGCCGCCATTCTCGAGGACTGCATCCGGCTGGTGGACCGCTTCCACGATGCAAGTGAAGGCGCGATGCTGCGGGTGGCGCTTGCGCCCTGTTCGCCCTTCTCGGTCAGCCGAGACCTGATGCGAGACACCGCGCTTCTGGCCCGCGATAAGGGGGTCATGCTGCACACCCATCTGGCCGAGAATGACGAAGACATCGCCTTCAGTCTTGCCAGCTTTGGCTGCCGTCCCGGCCAATATGCCGAAGAGTTGGGCTGGGTGGGCGACGACGTCTGGCATGCCCATTGTGTGAAATTGGACGGGCAAGAGATCGAGCTTTTCGCCCGTACCCAAACCGGCGTTGCCCATTGCCCCTGTTCGAATTGCAGGTTGGGCTCGGGGATTGCCCCGGTGCGCGGGATGGTCGAAGCGGGGGTGCCGGTTGGGCTGGGCGTCGATGGCTCTGCCTCCAACGATGCGGGCAACCTCATCGCCGAGGCGCGGCAGGCCATGCTCTTGCAACGGGTGGCGCTGGGGGGCGATGCGTTTTCCGCGCGCGAGGCGCTTGAGCTCGCCACCCGTGGCGGTGCGCAGGTTTTGGGTCGGGGCTCGGAATGCGGCCAGATCGCGGAAGGTTTCCGGGCGGATATTGCAATTTGGGATGTCTCAGGCATCGAAAGCGCGGGCTCCTGGGATCCGGCGGCTCTGCTCTTGGCCGGACCAACCCGCGTGCGCGACCTGCTGGTCGAAGGCCGCAAGATTGTGCGCGACGGCGCGGTCGTGAGCTTCGATCTGGTCGCGGCCATCACAGCGCAGAACAAGCTGGTGAAAGGGCTGATGGGCTAGAAAGCCCGGCTTGGGCGGTGCGGCCCCAGTGATCGAAGGATTCGATATCATCTCAACACCGATCCCGGATATGGACCAGGCGAATATCCGGGATTATCGCCGCTATGAGCCGGGTGTCGCCACCGGCCAGGGCCAGCCGGTCGGTGCAGATTGGATGCGGCAAGGCGTGATCAATGCCGGCGCGCCAGTCCCCGAGCAGATTGCGGACGGGCCAGAGGATCGCGAATTTGCAAGTTTTGACGCCTTTCGCGAAGCCTTCTCGCAAGAGGTCGCTGCCGATCGGGACCTGGCGTCACAATTTAACTCGCAAAATCGGAGTCGAATGGCCAGTGGATTAGCCCCTAGCGCACCTGCTTCTGAACATGTCGGCGACCGAGCTTCATTCGAGCTTGATCACATCGAGGCTTTGTTTCGAGGTGGAGAGGTCAATGCTGCAGACAAACTACGAGTCATGACGCCAGCCGTACACATAGAAAAGACACGACCTGACTGACCGCCTGCTTGCTACTGAGACGCCCAACCCATATCAGAGTACCGCACTCACGCTTCCATGCTGGTTCTTTCCCCCCACCCAGACATCCGCCACGGCGCGGTCGTCGCCCATCATGATGGTGGGGAAGATGGCGTCCCATATCGTTTCTGCGCGGGAATGACGCTGGGCGATCAGTGGCGTTGAGGCGAGGTTGAGCACGACCAGGTCAGCCTCCATCCCCTTGGCGAGATTGCCGATCTTGTCGGTCAGATGCAGCGAGGCGGCGGAGCCGCAGGTGGCCAGCCAGAGCAGCTGCGCGGGATGGAGGGCCATGCCGCCAAGCTGGGCAACCTCATAGGCCGCAGCCATGGTACGCAGCATCGAGAAGGAGGAGCCGCCGCCCGTGTCCGTGGCCAGCCCCACGGTTTGCCCGGCAGCCTTCAGCCCGGCCATGTCGAAGAGGCCAGAGCCGATAAAGGTGTTCGAGGTCGGGCAATGCACCAGCGCCGCGCCGGTCTCGCGCAGCCGGTCCCTTTCGCGCGGTTCCAGATGGATTGCGTGGCCATAGACGCCGCGCGCGCCAAGCAGGCCATGCGCCTCGTAGGTATCGAGATAGTCGCGGGCGTCGGGAAAGAGGTCGTGGACCCACGCGATCTCTTCGCGCTGCTCGGAGAGGTGGGTTTGCATCAGGCAGTCGGGGTGCTCTGCCCAGAGGCTGCCCAGCGCGTCCAGCTGCGCCTCAGACGAGGTGGGCGAGAATCGCGGTGTGATGACATAGCCGAGCCGGTCGACCCCATGCCATTTCGCCAGCAGGGCCTTGCTGTCATCATAGGCGCTTTGCGCCGTGTCGCGCAGCGTGTCGGGCGCGTTGCGATCCATACAGGTCTTGCCCGCCAAGGCCCGCATGCCCCGCGCCTGCGCCTCTGTGAAAAACGCGTCGACGCTCGCAGGATGGATCGTGGCGTAGCTGCACATGGTCGTGGTCCCATGCGCTATGGCAAGATCGAAATAGCGGGTGGCAATCTGGTCAGCGTAGGCGGGATCGGCGAAACGCGCCTCCTCGGGGAAGGTGTAGTCGTTGAGCCAATCGATCAGCCGCTTTCCCCAGCTCGCGATGATGGCGGTCTGCGGATAGTGGACATGGGCGTCAATGAACCCGGCCATGATCAGTTTGTCGCCGTAATCCGTGACCCGCGCCTGAGGCATGTCAGGGCGCGTATCTGCTGCGCCCACCCATGTGATCTGCCCCGCCTCAATCACCACAGCGCCATGGCGGTGGTGGGTCACGGCCGCCAGCCCGTCTACAAACGGGTCGCCGGTGAAGCTGAGGGTCTGGCCTAGAAGAATGTCGCTCATGAGCTAGGTCGTACCGCGAGGCGCGGGAAAAGGAAATTGCGCAAACGCCCTACCACCAGCTGAACCCATTGGCTAAGGTGCGGGGCAGGGCGCAAGTGCCACAATGCCGGAGGCCGCGATGAGCGACGACACCCCCAACCCCGACGCCCCTCCTGCGGAGATCAAGCCCGAGCCCAAAGAGGACGAGTACCTGCTGGAACGCGGGCTGGTCGCCGATGTCTTGGCCGCCATCGAGGCGATGGATGCCGTTGCTCTGGATGCCTTGCTTGAGCCCCTGCATCCGGCTGACATTGCCGACCTTCTTGAACAGATATGCCCGCCGGAGCGCCGGGCGCTTCTGTCACTTTGGTCCACGGGGCTGGACGGCGAAGTGCTCTCCGAGCTTGAGGACTCGCTGCGCGAAGAGGTGATCGCCTTCCTGCCGGACAACGTTCTGAAGGGTGCCGTGCGCGAGCTGGAATCCGATGATGTGGTCGATCTGATCGAGGATCTCGACGAGGGCCAGCAAGAGCTGATCCTTGACGCGCTCGACACCGCCGACCGTGCCATCGTCGAGGACGCGCTGAGCTACCCGGAGCTGTCTGCCGGCCGGCTGATGCAGCGCGAAATGGTCGTTGTGCCCGAGGATTGGGACGTGGGGCAGGCGATTGACTATATGCGCGGCTCCGACAAGCTGCCCGAACAGTTTTACCACGTCATCCTTGTGAACCCGGCCTACCATGCGGTGGGCTATGTTACGCTGGGGCGCATCCTCGGAAGCCCGCGCGCTGCCAAGCTCCGCGAGATGCAGGAACACAGCTTTCGCACCATCCCCGCGATGCAGCCTGAGGCGGATGTTGCCTATGCGTTCAACCAGTATCACCTGATTTCGGCCCCGGTTGTCGATGAGGATGAGCGGCTGGTGGGGGTCATCACAATCGATGACGCGATGATTGTGCTCGATGAAGAGGCCGAGGAGGACATCCTGCGCCTCGCCGGTGTGGGCGCGGATGAAAGCGTCTCTGACCGGACGATGGAAACGGTCAAACAGCGGTTTCCCTGGCTTGCGGTCAATCTGTTGACCTCGGTGCTGGCCTCGGTCGTTATCGCGCAATTTGAAGAAATTCTGGCGCAGATCGTGGCACTTGCCGTGCTGATGCCGATTGTTGCCTCTATGGGGGGCAATGCGGGCACCCAGTCGCTGACCGTGGCGGTGCGCGCGCTTGCAACCCGCGACCTGACCGGGTCAAACCTGTTGCGCGTGGTCCGAAGGGAGGCTGTGGCGGGCCTTCTCAACGGGTTGATCTTTGCGGTCGTGATGGGCGTGATCGGCGTAGTTTGGTTCGGAACGCCATTGCTGGGGCTGGTGATCGCGGCGGCGATGGTTGTCAATATGGTGGTGGCCGCTTTGGCCGGTATCCTGATCCCCATAGGGCTTGACCGGCTTGGCATCGATCCGGCGCTTGCATCGGGCGCGTTCGTGACGACAGTCACGGATATTGTCGGGTTCTTCGCGTTTCTTGGGCTGGCGGCGACTGTATTGGTTTAGGCAGACCGGCCTCAGCTTTGGGGCATGTCCAGCGTCACGGTGCGGCCCGATTTGGTATAGCGCAGGGAACTGGCAGAAATCGCGGCGACCCGCCCGCCATCGAAGCTGTCCCCGACCGAGACCTTCTTGAACCGCCCGTTGGGCATCCGCACCAGCGCCCGCCTGTTCGAGGCGCTGCCGAACACCCCGACCAGAGAGACGCGCCCAAGTGCAATCGCATTGTTGTCGGTCGCCGCTCGCGCAACGGAAGAGCTGACCGGCCCAGTGGGGGAGGCGCGGCTGGAGCGCGCCACGGCCGGGCCAGAGCCGCGCGGTGCGGCAGAGGCGGTCGATGCGCTGGCGCTTTGCACTGCCGCGGTTGGGGCCGGATCGGGGGCGCGGCGGTTGGCTGCGACGGTCGATGCAAAATTCGAGGGCCGAGCCCGGGCGCGCAGCGAGGTCGAGACGGCCCGCGCGGTTGCTGCGACAACAAGCTCCTCTGCGGCTTCCGGCGTGCCGGCCTCTGCCTCGGCCAACGCACGCGCAATAGCTGCGGCCTGGACCTGGGGCGAGATCGGGCGTGGCGCGGGTCTGAAGGCGGCCAATTCGCTGCGTGATAGCCCGCCCAGTGTGGCGCGCTCTTGTCGTTCGACCAAATCAGTGGGCCGCTGTGCCGGGCGAATGAGCGCAAGCGGGTTTTGCGCTGGCGTGGCCGGGGCGTCTTGCGTCTGCGCCTCGGGTGTTGCGCTGTTGGCCCCCCGGTCCGGGCGCGGGATAGCGGCGACGGGTGGGCGGCCCTGAAATATCATGATGCCGAACGGGTTAATCGACCCTTCTGGCGTTGGGCGTACAAAGCCACGTTCGTCAATGTCGAAGATCAACCCGGGCGGTGGGGGAGGGGTGAAAGCCACCATCGCGACCTCGCCGCCCGCTGCGCCGGGCAGTTGCAAGGCGGGCGCATCTTCGAACTGCAAATTGGGGTCCAGCGAAGCCACATAGAGGTCGTTGAGGTTCTCCGCAGCGGATCTGCCGGGCTCCAGCGTGTCGGAATATTGCCATATGCCGGTGGCGGCATAGGCTGTGCGCGCCTCATCTTCGGTGATGGCTTCGGGCCGGATCACCGGCGCGGTGGTTTCGACAGCGGGTGCCTGCGGGATTGGCGTGATCTCCGTAAACTCCGGGATCGCATCTTCCGTCGGCAGGCGCGCAATCTCGATCTCTTCGGGTTGCGCCAGCTCTTCCGGCGGAAGGTCTGCTTCCAGCCCTTCGATCAGTGCCGGGTCGGTCTCAGGCGCATCACCCGCGACCTCGACCTCTTCGCGTCCAAGCCCGAACATCCGGCTCAGGGCGTTGTCGGGCAGCACGAAGGACGAGATGACCGCCGCAAGGCCAAGGCAGACCAGCAGGATCGCGGTCAGGATCAGCCCCAGAAAGCGTGGTTTGCCGCGCTGTTTCTCTGCAGCCAGTTTTGCCAGCGGGTCGGCCTTCGCAAGCTCTGCCGCGACGGCGGCTGGCGGCATGGTCCTGTCGCGTGCGGGGGTGTCTGCTGCAGGCGTTGCGGCAAATGTTACCGGCGGTGGCGGGGTCGGTTTGCGCACGGGCGGAACCGCCCTTGCGGCAGGTGTCGCGGTCAGCTTCGGCGTGGCTGGGGCTGGGGCTGGTGCGGAGGCAGGCGATGGGACAGCTTCCAGCCGCTTTTGCGCAGCGCCGACTTTCGCCGACTCTTCGGGCAACACGATGCGCGTGACGATGCGCGGCGCGCGGCGCTTCACCCGCTTTCCCGTTTCCGCTGGCGTTTCGCCCTCGTCTTGGCGTCTGGACGAAAAAGCCGCCGGGGCAGCAGGCGCTTT
>CAYLVP010000028.1:30474-36509 GCA_964387155.1 uncultured Rhodobacterales bacterium
GCCTCTGCCGTGTCGGGTTTTGGGACGACAGCGTCAGGTGCTTCCGCCTTGGGCTCTGACATCTGAGGGGCAGGTGTGTCCGGCGTCTGATCCTCGGCCAGCTCTTGCGCGGCGGGGGCCACAGGCGTCGGCAGGAAGGTCGATTTCTCGATGATCTTGACCGGCACGCTATCGGTTTCGAAGCTGTCAGCCCCTGCGAGCGTGCCGCCCAGCATGGGCTCGCCCTTGAACTGATGCGGCTTGGGGATGGTGGTGAAACCCACGGGGTTCAACTTATGCGGCGATATGAAGCCTTCGGCCTCGCCCAACGTCTCAAGGGCCACGGCCACAACGCGCAGCTGCTCGCCGTCTTCGCTGGTGTCCCAGATGAGTTGATCCGCACGGTAGGGCGTGCGCTGCGCCAGCGCGTGGCCGACATCGGCACCTTTGTCGACCGAGGTAAAAAGCAGTTGTGAGGGCGGCAGGATGAGCTTGGTCTGAAAGCCCTCCCCCTCAAGCTCAATGGCGCGGGCGCGAAAGCCGGAAAGCCCGGCGGCGATATCGTCGCTGGCGAATTCCACTCGGCCTTCGCGGACCCACCCGGCTCCGTTTGGAGCCCGGTGAAGCAGCGTGATGCCATCCTCCGATAGGTCCAATGCAAAATTCGGCGTCATACTGATCCGCTACTTTAGGCACGCTTTAGAATTGGCTGGCTGCCGTGAGGGGGCGTGCCATCCGTGTTCCCATATAGCATACTCCATCCTGTGCGAAAGAAAAACCAAGGAACTGCGCCTCTTAGGCGTCATACTTGGCAGAGGTTCTAATTTGACGGAGCACCCTTTATGACACGCATCTCCCTGATCATCGCCTATCTGGCCCTTTTCGCCCTGTTTGCACCGGCTGCGCGGGCCGACGCGTCCTTGCCGCAATTTACTGTCACAGGCATGGGCGAGATTGCGCAGACGCCTGACATGGCCACGCTGACGCTTGGCGTGTCGCATCAGGCGGAGACGGCCGCCGATGCCCTGGCACGGATGCGAAACGGGGCGGCGGCGGTGTTTGAGGCATTGCAGCCGTTCGAACTTGCGGCGCGCGACCTGCAGACCAGCCAGCTGACCCTAAACCCGCAATGGGAGCGCTACGCAGTGTCGAGCGGGGGCGACCGGCAGCGGATTGCGGGCTATCTGGCCTCGAACCTCGTGACGGTGCGCGTGCGCGACCTTGATCAGCTTGGTGCGATTATGGATGCGGTTGCGACCGCAGGAGCCAATCAATTCCAAGGGCTGCAATTTGGTTTTGCGGAGCCCGGCCCGCTTATGGATCAGGCCCGTGAGGCGGCCATAGCAGACGCTTTGCGCAAAGCGCGGCTGATGGCGGAGGCCACGGGCGTCAAGCTTGGTCGGGTGCTGTCGATGCGCGAAGGGGGCGACATGCGCCCCCAGATGATGGCCGAGGCCAGCCTTGCCCGCAGCGCCATGCCGGTGGCTGCGGGGGAGGTCAGTCTCAGCGCATCCTTCTCGATCACCTATGAGCTGCTCAACGAATGAGCGTCAGTGGACAGCCTTGCTCAAAGCCTGATCGAGATCGGCGATCAGATCGTCGGCATCTTCGATTCCGATAGAGACCCGCACGACATTGGGGGCCGCGCCCGCCGCCTCTTGCTGTTCCGCGGTCAGCTGGCGGTGCGTTGTCGAGGCGGAGTGGATGATCAGCGAGCGTGAATCGCCCAGGTTTGCCACATGCGAGAAAATCTCGAGACCGTCGACCAGCTTCACGCAGGCCTCGTAGCCGCCTTTTACCGCAAAGGTGAACAAGGCGCTTGCACCGCGTGGGCAGACCGTTTGCGCCCGTTTGTAATAGGGTGACGATTTGAGCCCGGCATAGGTGACAAAGTCGACGCGATCGTCCTTTTCCAGCCAATTGGCCACCTTTTCCGCGTTTTCGACGTGGCGGTCCATGCGCAGGCTCAGCGTTTCGATTCCCATCAGCGTGTAATGCGCCGCCTGTGGGTTCATGGTCATGCCAAGGTCGCGCAGCCCGACGGCGATGCCGTGGAATGTGAAGGCCAGGGGGCCAAAGGTCTCTGCAAATTTCAGGCCGTGATAGGCGGGTTCGGGCTCGGCCAGCGATGGGAATTTGCCGGATGCCGCCCAATCGAATGTGCCGCTGTCCACCACGCAACCGCCCGTGACAGAGCCGTTGCCGGTGAGGAATTTCGTGGTGGAGTGCACCACCAGCGTCGCCCCGTGTTCAATCGGGCGGCACAGGTAGGGGGTCGCTGTCGTGTTGTCGATGATCAGCGGGATATTTGCGGCATCCGCGACATCGGCCACGGCCCGCACATCCATGATGTAGCCGCCGGGGTTGGCAATGGCCTCCCCGAAGATGGCTTGCGTATCGTCGTCAATCGCGGCCTTCACCGCGTCGAGATCGTCGAAATCCACAAACTTGGCCGACCAGCCGAAGCGTTTGATGGTCTGGCTGAACTGGGTCACGGTGCCGCCGTAAAGGCGGGTCGAGGCCACGATGTTCTTGCCGGGGCTCATCAGCGGGAACAGCGCCATGATCTGCGCCGCATGGCCGGAAGAGCAGCAGACCGCACCGACACCGCCCTCAAGCGTCGCGATCCGTTCCTGCAGCACCGCAACCGTCGGGTTGGTCAGGCGGGAATAGATGTAGCCCACCTCCTGCAGGTTAAAGAGCGCTGCGGCATGTTCCGCGTCACGGAAGACATAGGCCGTGGATTGATAGATCGGAGTGTTGCGCGCGCCGGTGGCCGGGTCAGGGCGGGCGCCGGCATGGATTTGCAACGTGTCGAAACCGTAGCTTTCAGTGTCGGCCATGAGAGAGGTCTCCTAGATGTTTGCTTGGTTGGGCGAGACCTTAGTGGCTTGGCTCAGGGGCCACAACGCGATTGCACCGCAATTTGGCAGGCCGTAGGGTGCCGCCCATGCTGACACCTTTTCACCTCGCCTACCACGTCACCGATCTGGATGCGGCGCGCAGCTTCTATGGCGAAACGCTGGGATGTGCCGAGGGGCGCTCGACCGAGACATGGGTGGATTTTGACTTTTTCGGCCACCAGATCTCGCTGCATCTGGGCACGCCCTTTGAGACCACACATACCGGCAAGGTGGGGGAACATCTGGTCCCAATGCCGCATCTGGGGCTGGTGCTGGGGTATGACGCGTGGCGCGCCTTGGCTGATAGGCTGGAGGCGGCGGGCACCGACTGGGTGCTGCCCCCATCCGTCCGCTTCGAAGGGGAGCCGGGCGAGCAATGGACCATGTTCTTCCGCGACCCGGCGGGCAATCCGATTGAGGTCAAAGGGTTCCGCGATCTGTCCGGCGTCTTCGCCAGCTGAGCCACGCTTACTTATAAGTCGCCCGCCGATCAGAGAAATTCCGCACACGTTTGCGCCAGGCCCGGTAGCTGCCGGGTTTGAGATTGTCACGCATAAGCGCCTTCACCTCTGTTTCGCGCAGCCCGTATTGGGCGCGAATGTCGTCAAACGGGGTGTGATCGCTCAACGCCATCTCGATGATGTCGCTGATCTCGGCTGGGGTCAGGGAAGATCGTGTCATTATGCTTATCTAGGTGCTTGTCGGGGGCAAAACAAAAAAGCGCCCACGCAAATGCGCGGGCGCAAGTTATGGAACGAGGGACAGTGAAAAATTGACATGCTGTTCCGGTGCACGTCTTCACACGACATAGATATGCACGGCGGCAGCTTCGTCCAGAAACCTTACGAAGACGTGAATAATGCGTTAACTGGGACCGGTCAGTCGAAAATATCCTCTGCGATGTCCCATGCTTCTTCCAGCACCTTTTTGAACAGAGACTTCTTCCTTTTGCGCCGCTTCATGGGCTTGGCAGGTTTGGACCATTCGGCCATGCGAGGCGGCTTGGAAGGTTTCACCGCTTTGGCCGTCCTTTGCCGCGGCGCTGCAGCGGCGGGGGCCTTGAGCCATTTCATCTCATGGATCGGTGCGCCGCAAGAGGCGCAGGCCAACTCATGCCCCTCGCGCGCCGTGGGTTGCAGGAAGGTCCGCGCCGCGCAATAGCAGCAGGTGGCGAGTTTGGTATGGGTCGGCATGGCGCTCCCTTAAGGTTTGAGCTGCACCTCATATAGGGACACTGCCGCCGCGTTCGAGACGTTGAGCGAGCCAAACCCGCCCGAGGCGTCGATTTTGACCAGCTGGTCACAGGTCTCTTTGGTTTTGTCACGCAGGCCGGGACCTTCCGCCCCCAGCACCAGGGCGATGGCCCCGTCCAATGGCTGGGCTGCTTCGCGCAAGGTGGCCTCTGCCGTTCCGTCAAGGCCAAGCAAGGTGTAGCCCATCTCGCGCAGGGCCTCCATCGTGGTGGCGAGGTTCTTGACCCGCAGATAGGGCTGGCGCTCCAGCGCGCCGGAGGCGGTTTTCGCCAGCGCCCCCGTTTCAGGGGCGGAATGGCGATGCGGGCCGATGACGGCGCGCGCGCCGAACACCTCGGCAGAGCGCAGGATCGCGCCCACGTTATGGGGATCGGTCACCCGGTCGAGCAGGATCACCCGTGCGGCCTGACCGCGTGGCGCGCAGATGTCGCTGAGCGCCCCCCAATCGAGCGGTTTGACCTCCAGCGCGGCCCCTTGATGGACCGATTGCGGATCAATGGGGGCTGCGAATTTGCGCGGGTCTGATATTTCGGGCTCCATGCCGGAGGCTGCGATCTCCTCCGCCAGCCGGTCGGCGGCGTTTTTGGTGACCACCAGCCTCAGCCGTTCCCGCATCGGGTTGGCAAGCGCGTCGCGCACCGCATGGATCCCAAAGAGCCACACCGTCTCAGACGCCGCCGCCCGGCGGTCACGTTCTTTCTGGATCACCCATTTGGGCTTCTTCATCGGAAAGCTCCTGCGCGCGGGGCTGCATCATCTGGTTTGCCCGCAAGCCCTATGGCAGCTGGCGGCAATTGCCAAGCGGATCGCTGCGGTCACGAGGGTGGCTTTGGGCTTGGCGGGCGTTCGCCCCGGGCTTCATTCAGCCGGGCGCATCGCCTCTTGCGGGTTCATGCCGAAGACCGTGCCAGCGGCCGCGTCGGCCTCCAGCTTTGCCAGCATTTCGTCCATCACAGATTGGCGATCATCCCGTTCGCATTGGGCCTTGAGCGCGCGCACGGCATCGCGGGCCGGGTTCAGGAACATCAGCGCCAGAAATGCGCCAAGCGTCACGCGGGAGAGCGTTTCCATATAGCGCACGCGGACCCCGTCAAGCTGCTGCTCCAGCAGGATCTCGGCCATCAGGTGATCCTTGCCAAAAAGCGGCATGCGGTGGGCGTTGAGCGCATGAAAGGCGATGTATTCGTATTTCTCTTCATCAAGCAGGCGAACATGGATGTGATCCGGCGCCTGCGCATTCGCGCCGATCAGCCGCTGGTCGAACATAAGCTTGAATTCGTCCGGCTTGCCGGGAACCGCCCGAATGGACCGCGTGACCGTGTTGAAGTAGTTATCGCGTGGCCGCAGCTGCAGATTGTCCCAGACCTCTTCGATGGGGGCCTCGATGATCGTCTCACCTTCGACACAATATTTGCCGTTCCAGGCCAGCCAGTCACGCGGCATGACGAAAAGGGCCCCGAAAAACAGTACGAACCCGCCCCAAATGGTGAAGCTGTAGCTTAGCTCGATCCCTGCCACTCCAGCGAGAATCGAGATCAAGGCCGAGGTGGCGAAAGCCCCAAGCCAAAGCGCGCAGAACAACAAAGCAGAGGCCATGACGGTGAAGAGAAAGATCTTGGTTAGGCGCATATAGTATTCCAGGTGCAGCAGGTTAACGTTGGGTAATTAACGCAGCAAAGACAGCAGGGTTATGACCGCAATGGGCCAAGATTGTGCCCGCAGTTTCGACGCCGATTTCGTATTGACGGGCCGGGCTGCGGCTTATATCCCACCGCCCTAGTGGGCGACAGGCCGCAAGGTGTGGCAGGGGACTGTAACTCCCTCGCGGAGACGCACGCCTGGTTCGATTCCAGGGTCGCCCACCACTCTTCTCATCACCACTGACGTCATGCACAAACCC
>CAYLVP010000029.1:0-36220 GCA_964387155.1 uncultured Rhodobacterales bacterium
CAGACAGTGCAACAACAACCAAGAAGGTGTCTAGGAAACTAGGGGCTATTCAAACTCTGTAGAACTGAAGCTGTATCGGGAGTTTGTAGGTCTCTTCGGCCCTAGTTTGTTTGACGTTTGGACGGCTTATGGTGAGGCCGACATTCTTGCTGCTGTTGATGGTCAGTTTGACCTGGTTAAATCTCATGCCAGCGTTGACTATGATGCTGCTGATGTACAACCAATTCTTGAATTGGTTAAGCGATGAGATGTTGCGGAACGCGCTGTAGCTGCAATAGTTCGAGAACATTTGTTGAGCGAAAGTTTAGCTTCAACAAACCAAGGTGTGGCAGCCGAAGACTGCGCTGCTGAGGATGTTTCTGCAGAAGGCGTAAGGGGCGACTCTGCAAACTCTGATTATGTTGGTCGGAAAGGGTGCATTGGAACCCCAGGCTCCCACGTTCCGGATATGAAGATGGTGTCCGCTGAATCTAAGGGCGACTTTGCGTAGCTGACCCGCGCGTGCAGTTGATAACTGTCGAGATTTTTGAGCCTAAGATGTGCCTAAAACCCACATGGGCCTTAGCGATCTTCCACTAAGTCATTGATTTTATTGGAGGCGAGTACCGGAATCGAACCGGTGTACACGGATTTGCAATCCGCTGCGTCACCACTCCGCCAACTCGCCTCGGTAGGGTGCCGCGTTTCTCTAGCGTAGGCACAAATGTCGCGCAAGGGCGCAAAAGTGGCAATCGCAGTTGTTCGGCGACCTGTTCTGTGGCACATCGAGAGCGACCCGAAGAATAAACCGAAGAGTTTAGTCCATGGCTGATTTCGTCGCCAACCGAACCATGATGGTTGACACCCAGATACGCCCGTCGGACGTGACCAAATTTCCGATCATCGACGCGATGTTGACCGTCAGGCGGGAGGCCTTCGTGCCGATCTCGCGCCGGGAGACGGCCTATGCGGACGCCAATATCGCCTTGGGCGCGGGTCGCGTGGTGCTTGAGCCGCGGACGCTGGCCAAGATGCTGGACGCGATGGAGCTTGAGCAATCCGACATGGTTCTGTGCGTCGGCGCGGGCCTTGGATATGGCCCCGCGATCCTGGCGCGCATGGTCGAGGCGGTGATCGCGCTGGAACAAGATGAGGCCCTGGCCAAGGAGGCGGAGGCGGCGCTGATGGAAGAGGGGGCGGACAATGTGGTCGTCCTGGAAGGCGCTTTGACAGATGGTGCGGCCAAGCACGGGCCCTTTGATGCGATCCTGATCGAGGGCGGTGTGGAAGAGGTCCCCGTCGCCCTGACGGAGCAATTGAAGGATGGTGGGCGCATCGCCGCTGTCTTCATGCGGGGGGCGCTGGGCGAGTGTCGTATCGGATATAAGGTGGACGGTCGCGTAAGCTGGCGGATGGCCTTCAACGCGTCGGCCCCGGTGCTGCCTGGATTTGGCGCAGAGGTCGCCTTTTCCTTGTAAGAAAATTCTCAAGAGGCAGGTGCGCCTTAAAGTCACCCAACAAAAAGTAGAAAAGAACGAGGCGCAGGTGAGAGGACAGATGATGAAGGTCAAGATGCGCAGAGCGTTGCGCGGCGCAGTCGCCGCAACCGCTCTGGTGATGGCAGCAGGTACAGCTTCGGCGGAAAGCCTCCGGGACGCGTTGGTCGCGGCCTATAACAATTCGAACCTGCTGGAGCAAAACCGGGCCCTGCTGCGCGCCTCCGACGAGGATGTGGCGGTCGCCCTTTCGGCCCTACGGCCGCAACTCAACGGTGTGGCCTCCATCACCTCCTCCGATCAGGGCTCTTTTGTGTCAGGGCCGCAAGATATTATTTCGTCGGTGCAGTTGCAGTTGGACCTGTTGCTCTGGGACGGCGGCGCGACCCGGCTTGGTGTCGAGGCCGCGAAAGAGACCGTGCTTGCCGCCCGCGCCCAGCTTGTCGGCCTAGAGCAAAACGTCTTTTTTAACGCCATCAACGCCTATCTGAGTGTGCAGCGGGATGCGCGCACCGTAACGCTTCAGGAAAACAACCTGCGGCTGATCACTCAGGAATTGCGCGCCGCGCGGGACCGGTTCGAAGTGGGCGAAGTCACCCGAACCGATGTGGCGCAGGCCGAGGCACGGCTGGCAGGCGTGCGGGGGGAGTTGGCGGAGGCGCAAGGCAACCTCGCAATCTCGCGGGAGCTTTACCTTGTGACCGTCGGACGCAGGCCGGGGCAGTTGCAGCCCGTTGGTGCCCTGCCGGAGATGCCCACTACGCTTGATCGCGCGCGCGCTATTGCAGAGCGCAATCAACCTGCCATCCGGCAGGCCCAGCATGAGATCAAAGTGGGGGAGCTGAACGCCGCCCGCGCGCGCGCGGAAATCAAACCGCGCCTTTCGCTGAATGCCTCTGCCGGGCATAACTCGAACATCGATAATAACTCTTCCATTGGCTTGCAGATGACCGTGCCGATCTACCAGGGCGGCCAGCTCAAGGCGCTTGAGCGCCGCGCTCTGGCCCAGGTGCATGCGTCGCGTGCCAATTTGAACCAGACGGTTCTTGAGGCCCGTCAGCAGGTCTCGGACAGCTGGTCGCAGCTGGCTGTTACCAAAGCGCAGCTGCAGGCCTCTGACCGCCAAATTCGTGCCGCTGAAATCGCATTTAACGGTGTGCGCGAAGAGGCCAAGCTTGGTGCGCGGACCACGCTGGACGTGCTCGATGCCGAACAGGCGCTTTTGGACGCCCGCACCAACCGGGTTGTCTTCGAGACCGAGGTCTTTTCCGCAGCCTACCAGCTGATGGCGTCGATGGGCTTGCTGACGGTTGACGGGCTTGGCCTGCCAATCAAGCAATATGACCCCAGCGAGTATTACAACGCGGTAAAATCCGCACCGGTGCGCCGCACCAAACAAGGTGCCAAGCTGGACCGCATCCTGAAACGCTACGAAAAGTAACGACAATCTTATGGGTCAGTTGTCAGTCTCCGCATCAGAGGTTACTCTCGCGGAAAATGGCAAAGGCTGAGCATGTCCGATCCCGTGAGCAAAGTAGAAGACGTCGAGGATGTCTTATCGTCCATCCGTCGGCTCGTGTCTGAGACCAGTGCGACAGCGTCTTCACGCGGCTCTGGCGGCGGTGAAGATATGCCAGACAGGCCGGTTGCCGACGCGCTGATCCTGACATCGTCCCATCGGGTCAATGCCCCGAAGGACGAGGTCGAAACCTCTGCCATGCCGGGTCAAGACGACGCAAAGCCGAATGTCACCGATCTGGGCATGCTGCGTGCCGCTGTCAGCGGCGACACGGCCTCTGAGCAGGACGGTGTGGACGCGGATGACGAAATATCCACCGACCTGCCCGACGCGTCTGAGGGCACATCAACCACTTGGGCTGCGCGGGCGGAGGACGACTATTATGAAGACGAGGTGGAAGACATCTCCCCCGCCGAGATGGTTGACGTATTGGGAAGCTCGGACGCCGATATTGAAGAGGACCTGGCCGCCTCTGACGTGGTTGAAGAGATGTCAGCCGAGGATGATTTCGTCATCGCGGAACAAACGGTCGAGCCGGATGATGTCTCCGCCTCAGACATGAGCGTCGAAGATGCGCCCGATGTGACCCCCATGACCGCCACGCCAGAGCGGCCGGCGAGCCTGGTCGAAGAGATGGGCGTTGCGACTATGATGCGCAGGGGCTCGGATACAACGCCGCAAGATGCAACCTCCGAAGAGATCGAAGATGCGGAGTTCGAGGATCAGGGGTTTGCGTCGGACAATGTGGCAGATGACACGCTGGATGGGGACGATGAAGATCTGAACATTCTCGCTGACTTTTCTGACGACGTGCCGAGCGCGATTGACGAAGAAATGCTGCGCGACATTGTGACGGAGATCGTGCGCGAGGAACTGGGCGGCGAATTGGGTGAGCGTATCACCCGCAATGTCCGCAAACTGGTGCGCCGTGAAATCCACCGCGCCATGCTGACACGCGAGTTCGAGTAGCGCGCAGCACCTGATCGACCGTTTGACCGGCCAGTCAGCTGCAAACAAAATCGCTCCCCAATATCTTGCGTCAAATGTCCGGGATGTCCTGGGCCAACCCCAACACGCCATTCACATCTGTATGGGACGCGATATGCTGGGCGAGGGCGTCCAAAGTCTGGTCAACAGTAGCAGCGTAGTCCTGAACCGCACCTGACCCGCCCAGCCCTGCAAGATAGGCCGCACGAAACGTATCGGACGTAAACAGCCCGTGTAGGTAGCACCCTTGCACCCGACCATCCGCGCTGCGCGCGCCCGCGCCTTCGCCGCTAATGTCGAGCCATGGGCGCTTCGTGTCGGGGCCGGTGGTCACGCCAATATGAATCTCATACCCTTCAATCGCCGCACCGCTGTCGAGATGTTGCCCCGTGACAGTCGCCAGCCGCTTTTGCGGCGCCATCACGGTATCCACGTCCAGAAGGCCCAATCCCTCAACGCGGGCGGGCGCGCCTTCTATGCCCTCCGGGTCGGCAATCACGCGACCAAGCATTTGATAGCCGCCGCAAATGCCCAGCACATGCCCGCCCCGCCGCAGATGCGCGGCGAGATCAATCTCCCAGCCCTGCGCGCGGAAATACGCCAGATCAGTGATGGTCGATTTGGAGCCAGGGATCAGCACCAAATCGGCGTCGCCGGGCAGGGGGCGGCCCGCTTCAATGATATCGACGGTGACGCCAGGCTCCTGGCTGAGAGGGTCGAGATCGTCAAAATTGGCGATGCGCGACAGGCGTGGCACCGCGATCCTCAGCCCCGACCCGTGAGAAGATGCGATGTCCATAATATCCTCGGCAGGCAGCTTCCAGGCATCCGTGAACCAGGGCAAAACGCCCAGATCGGCCCAGCCCGTGCGTGTCGCAATCTCTGCCCGGCCGCCATCAAACAGCGTGGCATCCCCACGAAATTTGTTGACCATGAAGCCTGCAATCCGGTCACGGTCCACCTCTGGCAGCACCGCATGGGTGCCGACTAGCTGCGCGATCACCCCGCCACGATCAATATCACCGACCAGAATGACGGGCGCGCCAACCGCTTCGGCAAATCCCATATTGGCGATATCGCCCGCGCGCAGGTTGATCTCCGCTGGGCTGCCGGCGCCTTCGATGATGATCAAATCCGCATCGCGTGCCAGCCGCCGATAGCTGTCTACTGTGCGGGCCAGCAGGTCTGGTTTCACCCGGGCATAGTCGCGCGCTTTCAGGGTCGCAAAACGTGCGCCCTGCACAATCACCTGCGCCCCCAGATCAGATTCAGGTTTCAGCAGCACCGGGTTCATATCCGTGACCGGCGCAATGCCGCAGGCGCGCGCCTGCAGGGCCTGTGCGCGGCCAATCTCGCCCCCGTCGGCGGTGACGGCGGCATTGTTCGACATGTTTTGCGGCTTGAAGGGGCGCACGCGCAGCCCGCGTTGCGTGAAAAGACGGCACAGCCCGGCCACGATCATTGACTTGCCCACATTGGAGCCCGCCCCCTGGATCATGATTGCCTTGGCCATTCGCCTGTCCTCCCGCTAGGCTTTTGGGTGACCCGAAGCCGCCAGGATGTAAAGAGCCATGAACACCCCCGCCCACCTGATTTTCGGGGCCACGGCCTTTGCCCGGGCAGACAATGCGCGGGTCACTGCGGCGGCCCTGTTCGGGGCGCTATTGCCTGACCTGTCGCTTTATCTTTTGGCGGGCTGGCATTTGCTGATCCTGGGCACAGACGCCGACACCGTGTTCAACGTCTTGTACTTCTCGGAGAGCTGGCAGGCGATCTTCGCAGTCGATAATTCCTTCCTCATCTGGGGTGCTGCGCTTGGGCTAGCGCTGTGGTTTGGGGGCTCGGCATGGATCGCATTTGCGGGCGCGGGCCTACTCCATCTGGCCTTGGATTTTCCGCTGCATAATGACGATGCGCGGGTCCATTTCTGGCCCGCCTCCGATTGGCGCTTCATCAGCCCCGTCAGCTATTGGGACCGCAACCACTATGCCGGGGTCGTGGGGCCTATCGAGATGCTGGCGAGCCTGGTTTGCCTCGCGATCCTATGGCGACGCTTTGTTGCTCTCGTGCCGCGCCTGTTGATCGCAGCGACCGGGGTGATGCAATTGGCGCCAGGTTTGTTCTGGGCGTTTGTTTTCGATGGCTGAGCCGTGTTCAAAGCAGCTCTTCCTTGACAGCTTCCATCACCACATGGGTTGACGTGTTGGCAACATGCGGCAGCGCCGAGATCTGAGCCCCCAATACCCGGCGGTAGCTGTTCATATCGGATGTGCGCACCTTCAGCAGATAGTCGAAATGTGACGCAGTCATGTGGCAGGCCTCCACTTCGGGGATCGCCATAACCGCTTGGTTGAAGGCCCGCAGCGCGGCCTCGCGCGTGTCGTCCAGCTTCACTTCGACAAAGGCAATGTGGTCGAGCTGCAATTTCACCGGGTCCAGCATTGCCTTATAGCCGGTGATGATCCCGTCTTTTTCAAGCCGCTTGACCCGCGCCTGCGTGGGGGTGTTGGACAGGTTGATCCGTGTCGCAAGCTCGGTGATCGAGATGCGCCCTTCCGAGGAGAGCACACGCAGGATGGCCTGATCATAGTCATCCAGAGACTTGTCCATTTTTCTGCTCTGCCTGTCGGGATTGGAGAAATTCACCATTCAAATACCAAAATCAGAGGGATTATTGCAATCGCTCCTGTATGATTTGGAGATATCCTACCTGACGAGGTGCCCCGTGACACAGCTGACTGACCTCCGCCGCACGATCCGCGCGGCCACTCTGGCCGATGAGGCGCAGGCGGTTGACCGCCTCAAAGCGCTTGCGGGGCTCAGCCAGACGGACCGCGCCCAGATTGTGGAGGAGGGCGCGCGGCTTGTCCGCGGCATCCGGGGCTCTGCCAGCCCCGGGCTGATGGAGGTGTTTCTGGCCGAATACGGTCTCAACACGGACGAGGGCGTCGCGCTGATGTGTCTGGCCGAGGCGCTGCTGCGCGTTCCGGATGCCGAAACGATGGATGCCTTGATCGAAGACAAGATCGCGCCGTCTGATTGGGGGACTCATTTGGGGCATTCATCCTCTTCGCTGGTCAACGCCTCGACCTGGGGGCTAATGCTGACGGGCAAGGTGCTGACCGACGCGCAGCCGGGCATCGCGGGCCAGCTGCGCGGCATGGTCAAACGGCTGGGGGAGCCGGTGATCCGTGCAGCAACCGCCCGCGCCATGAAGGAGATGGGCCGCCAGTTCGTGCTGGGCGAAACGATCCAAGACGCAATGGCCCGCGCCGCCGATGAAGAAGCGCAAGGCTACTGCTACAGCTACGACATGCTGGGCGAGGCCGCGAAGACCGATGCCGATGCGCTGGGCTATCTGGCAGCCTATCGCACCGCGATTGACGCGATTGCCAAGGCCGCCACGTCGGATGATATCCGCGAGAACCCAGGCATCTCGGTCAAGCTGTCTGCGCTTTACCCCCGCTACGAGATCCCGCAGCGCGCAGGCGTGATGACCGTTTTGCAGCCCCGTTTGCTGGGGCTTTGCCAACAGGCTGCCGCCGCCAAGGTGGGGCTCAACATCGATGCGGAGGAGGCGGACCGGCTGGACCTTTCCCTAGACGTGATCGAAGCGACGCTTGCAGATCACAGCCTCAAAGGGTGGGACGGGTTTGGTGTGGTGGTGCAGGCCTACGGACATCGCGCCAGCTTCGTGATCGACTGGCTCAACGCCTTGGCTAAGACACATGACCGCAAGATTATGGTGCGTCTGGTCAAGGGCGCCTATTGGGACACGGAGGTCAAACGCGCCCAGGTGCTGGGCCTGCGGGGTTTCCCGGTTTTCACCCATAAGCCCGCGACCGACATCAGTTATATTGCCAACGCGCGCAAGTTGCTGGGTATGGCCAACCGGATTTATCCGCAATTCGCGACCCATAATGCCCATACGGTCGCCGCGATCCTGCATATGGCTGACGGGCAGAGGTTCGAGTTTCAGCGCCTGCACGGCATGGGCGAGCGGCTGCATGATCTCGTGCTAGCAGAGGGGCAGACGCGGTGCCGCATCTACGCCCCCGTCGGCGCGCATCGTGACCTTTTGGCCTATCTGGTGCGCAGGCTTTTGGAGAACGGGGCCAACAGTTCCTTTGTCAATCAGATCGTCGATGAAGAGGTCAGCCCGGCCGAGGTGGCCTCCGACCCGTTCACCGATATCGAGGGGGCCGCATTCCCTGCGGTGACCCATCCCCGCGATCTGTTTGTGCCGCGCCGCAATTCCCGTGGGTGGGATTGGAATGATCCGGTCGATATGGACGACATCGCGCAGGCCCGCGCATCCTTTGCCAATGCGCCGCTTGAACACACCGACGCAACGGATGCTGACGTGGCAAAGGCGTTAGAGGGTGTGACGGCCTGGCGCGCCGATGTTGCGGCCCGCGCGGAGGTCCTGCGCAAGGCCGCTGATCTTTACGAAGACAATTACGGCGAGATATTCGCCATTCTCGCGCGTGAGGCAGGCAAAACGACGCTCGATGTGATTGGGGAATTGCGCGAGGCCGTTGATTTTCTGCGCTACTACGCGGACGAAGCGGCGCGCCATACTGCCCCCGCACGCGGCGTGTTCACCTGCATCAGCCCCTGGAACTTTCCGCTGGCGATTTTCACAGGTCAGGTCGCGGCGGCCCTTGCAACCGGCAATGGCGTTCTTGCCAAACCGGCCGAGCAGACCCCCGTGATCGCGCGGTTGGCGGTGCGCCTGCTTCATGAGGCAGGGGTGCCGCGCGACGTGCTTCACCTTCTGCCGGGCGGTGGTGCTGTTGGTGCCGCGCTGACGGCCAGCCCGCACATCGATGGCGTCTGCTTCACGGGCTCGACGGCGACGGCCAAGCGTATTCACAAGGCCATGGCCGAGACCGGCAATTTCAAGGCCCCGCTGATTGCGGAAACGGGGGGGCTCAATGCGATGATCGTCGACAGCACAGCCCTGCCCGAACAGGCGGTGCGCGACATTGTGGCCTCCGCATTTCAATCAGCGGGGCAGCGTTGTTCGGCATTACGATGCCTTTATGTGCAATCCGATATCGCGGAGCCCCTGACCGAGATGCTGACCGGCGCAATGGCCGCGCTGCGGGTTGGCGAGCCATGGGACATGGCCACCGACATTGGCCCCATCATCGACGCCCCGGCCCATGCAAAGATCGCGGCCCATATCGAGGCGGCGCGTGCAGATGGCCGCGTGATGTTTGAGACGCCATATTCAACGAAGGGCAATTTCATCCCGCCGACGCTGATCAGGGTCAGCGGGATCGCGGACCTGCAGGAGGAGATCTTCGGCCCCGTTCTGCATATCGCGCAGTTTGAGGCAGAGGAGCTGGAACAGGTGATCGATGCCATCAATGAGACCGGCTACGGTCTGACCTTTGGCCTGCACAGCCGCATCGATGACCGGGTGCAGCAGGTCGTCGACACGGTTCATGCGGGCAATATCTACGTTAATCGCAATCAAATTGGGGCCATCGTGGGCTCGCAGCCTTTCGGCGGGGAAGGCTTGTCAGGGACCGGCCCCAAGGCAGGCGGGCCGCATTACCTGATGAAATTCGTCGAACCCCAGGCCCGGGCCCCCCTTGCAGGAGGCGCGTTGCCCGGCCCCACCGGCGAAAGCAACCAGCTGACCGTGACTGCACGCGCCCCGATACTGTGCCTTGGGCCTGATATCGGCGCGCAGATGACAGCTGTGGACCGGGCAGGCGGGCGACCTGTGGAGGGCGATCTGGCGGATTGCGACAAGCTTGATGACATAGGCGGCGTGCTCTGGTGGGGCGATGACGAGACCGCGCGCGAAATCCGCAAGCGGCTTGCGGCGCGGGGCGGGCCGATCCTGTCGCTTATCACCGGCCAGCCCAGCCCCGCTGATGTGATCTCGGAGCGGCACACCTGCATCGACACGACCGCGTCCGGCGGCAACGCGCAGCTTCTGGCAGAGGTGGCGGGCTAGGCATTCGCGCGCGCCGATGGGGTCTTGTGACGCGGGCGAAATTGGGTCAGCCTTTGGCCCATGTTTCCAATCCGTGACCACAACCCGTCCGAGCGCATCCCGTATGTCACCTATGCGCTGCTTGCTGCCAATATCGCGATCTTCCTGAGCTATTGGCCCTTCCTCAGCGGCGATGCGCGGGGGCTGGCGGCGTTCTGGGATGTTTGGGCAATGCGCCCGGTAGAGGTGAGCCAGGGCATCGATCTTCATACGCTTCTCACCTCGATGTTCCTGCATGGCGGCTGGATGCACCTTTTGGGCAATATGCTCTTTCTCTGGATTTTCGGCGACAATCTGGAAGATCAGCTGGGTCATGTGCCTTATCTGATCTTCTACCTTGCCTGCGGCCTTGTGGCTGATCTGGGCCAGCTGCTGGCGGACCCATCAAGCCCGATCCCGACCGTGGGCGCCTCGGGGGCGATTGCCGGTGTCATGGGGGGCTATCTGTTGCTGTTTCCCAAGGCCAGGGTCGATATCATCATTATCTTCATCGTGTTTTTCAAGATTATCCCCGTGCCGGCTTGGTTGATGTTGGGGCTGTGGATGGCGTTCCAGCTGTTCAACGGGATCACGGCGGATGTCTCGCAAGGCGGCGTGGCCTATTGGGCGCATGCGGGCGGGTTTGTCGCCGGGCTCGTGCTGCTCATTCCGTTCTGGCTGGGCCGTGGCGGGCAGGGGTTCTGGGTGCGCACCGAGGGTCATCCCCCGCATCCGGAGGCGACCTATAAGCGCTCAGGCATCCCCGTTGTGAGGAAGGGCAAATGAGCACGCGATCAGTTGCCACCTGCCATTGCGGCGCCGTGCGCATCAGTTTCGAGATGGTGGGCGGCTTGAACAGCCTGCGCCGCTGTGACTGCTCGCTTTGCCGACGCAAATATCCAGCCGCCGTATCGGGCCGGGTGGACGACCTGAGGATCGAGGCCGGCGCCGCGCATCTGGGGCTCTACCAATTCGGCTCCATGACGGCCCGCCACCAGTTCTGCAAGATTTGCGGGGTGCATGTGTTCCATCAGCGCCGGTCCAACCCCGAGGAAATCGGCGTGAACGTGGCCTGTGTCGAGGGGCTTGATCCGCGGATTGCCGACGCTGCGCAATGGGTGGACGGGGTGCAGCACCCCAATGACGCCTAGCCAAACAGCGCCTTGAACTGCTCCACACAGAGCTTGAACCCATCCTCGAAATCGCCAGTGCCGGGATGATACACGCTTTCAAGCGAGAGGACGCCGTCATAGCCATCCGTCCTGAGCGCATCGGCGATAGATGGGAAAAGGGGCCCCAACTGACCCTCGCCCAGGCGCTTGACCGCGAGGGTCGCGCGCGGCGTGTCGACCACGACATCCTTGATGTGGATATGGCCCAGATACCCGGATTTGACCGCGTCATATCCCTCGGGAAAGGCACGCTCATGACACCAACAATTATTGGCCGGATCCCAAAGCACCTTGAGCACATCTTTCGCGTCCAGCGCATCGATCATTTTGCGCGCGATGTGGTTTGAATTGACCATCGTGCCGTTTCCGGTCTCGACGACCAGGGTCATGGCCTCCGCGCGGGCGAGCTCAACGGCCGGGGCGGTCATGGCCAGCATGCTGTCCCACGCCCCATGCGCCACGTTCCAGGTCTCGGCCCCGCCGGTGCCCCAGAGGATCTGCTCTTTCTTCTGGGTCATGATGCGCACGAGGGGGCTGCCCAGGATATGGGCCATCTCAATCACCCGTTTCAGCGCGTCCATATGCGCGCTGTGTTGCGCGTCGCCAGGGCGGTTGTCGGTGGTCAGCCCCGCGAATATGTGGCGGCTGAGGCATGAGACTGGCTTGCCGCGGTCTCGCAGCAACGTGTCGATCTCTGCCACCTGTTGCGGGCTATGATCACCGACCTCCTGCCCGCCCACATATTGCAGCTCCGCGTAGGTGAGGCCGGAGGCGTCCATGACGTCAACCGCATGGCGCAGGTCGCGGCTGATCCCGTCACAGATGACACCAAGTTTCATCGTCGTTTTCCTTTGTGCTGCCGGGTGACGCTAGGCTGCGCCTGCGCCCCACCCGCCATCCCGCTAGCGCGTCTGTTTGGCGGCGTCACGGTGGAGTTCCGCGCCAATGATCTCTTCGATGACCTGAGTGCAGGTCCAGTTGTCCCCGTCCGGGTGGCGTGTGCGCCCGGCATGAAAAAGCTGCATGGCCGCTGCAGCCGTGTGCAGAGGCACGCCCAGCCTTTCCCCCAACCCCATCGAGATCGTCAGGTCCTTATGCATCGTATTGATATGGCTGCCGGTCCCCTCGAACTGGCGGTCGATGATCTTTTCCAACGCGTTGTTCACAACGCCGCAGCCCGCCGAAGAGGTGCTGAAGACGTCAAGGATCACCTGACCCGGCACGCCTGCCTTGGCCGCAAGCGCAGCGGCCTCAAACGTGGCCGAGAATTGCGCCCCGATCAAAGACTGCAGGCACGCTTTGACGGTTTGCCCGTCGCCCGGGCGGATGCCCACGCGGTGGATATTGGCGGAAACGGCCTCCATCACCGGGGCGAACCTGTCCAGCAGGTCATCAGGGGCTGCGGCCATCATTGTCAGCGTGCCCGCCTGCGCGCCCGGAAAGCCGCCAGAGACGGGCGTATCGATCAAGTGGATGCCGGTGCCTTGCAGTGCTTGCCCGATCTCGCGCGCCTCATGGGGTTTGATCGTGGCTGACAGAATAATGGCCCCGCCTTGTGGCATATGAGCCGCAGCGCCATGGTCGCCCAGGATCACGTCGCGGGCTTCGGCCCCGGTCATCACCATGACGAATACCGCGTCGCTGCCTGTACCTACGTCCGCCGGGTCGCCTGCGGCTATCCCGCCCATCGCGACAAATGCCGCCATGCGGTCGGGTTTGAGGTCCACGCCTTTGACAGTGAAGCCATGGGCCAACAGGTTCTTGGCCAGGCCGCTGCCCATATCACCGATGCCAATAATGCCGATTTGTTTCATGCCTGCGCACTCCCGCTCTCTGTATCCAAAGGCGGAGATTTCACGCGTCACGTCATGACGTCGGGCGGGTCCGGTAGACACCCCGCTGCCCGGTTAGGTAGCGCGAGGCTAGCATCGGGTTTTTGCCGATGGCAAGACAGCTCAGTGGAGACGGCTAGGCGCGCTCGGAATATTCCAGGCTTTCAGTGTCAACGATAATGGCCTCATCGACATTGATGAAAGGCGGCACCATGATGCGCACCCCATTGTCGAGCAGCGCCGGTTTAAACGATTTTGACGCGGTCTGGCCTTTGACCACCGGCTCGGTCTCGGTGACGGTGCAGGTGACTTTCTGGGGCAAGGTCACGTTCAGCGCCTCGCTTTCGTAATATTCGATCTGTGCCGTCATGCCGTCCTGCAAGAAGGGACGGCGGTCGCCCAGAAGGTCCGCGGGCAGTTCGATTTGTTCATAAGTTTCGGTGTCCATGAAGGTCAGCATGCCGTCGCTTTCATAGAGGAATTGCTGATCTTTCTGTTCCAGCCGGACTTTCTCGACCTTATCGGCAGAGCGGAACCGCTCGTTCAGTTTCGAGCCGTTGCGCAGGTTCTTCATCTCAACCTGTGCGAAGGCCCCGCCTTTGCCTGGCTTGACGTGGTCGACCTTCACGGCGACCCACAATCCGCCGTTATGCTCCAATATGTTGCCGGACCGGATTTCGTTTCCGTTTATCTTTGGCATTGCGGCGTTTCCCTGGCAAAAGGTTGATAGAAAGTTGACGCGACCTATATATTGGCGACGACAAGGGGGCAAGATCGCTAAATGCAGTGAGAATTTGGTGGAACCTATGCGAAATATGCATGGCTGCCATGTCAGATTTGCAATGACGAATCGATAGATATGCGTCATAAGGACGGTCACGCCCCAAACACAAGAGCAAAAACAAAGGACGCGAAATGGCTGCTGATTTCGTAGACGGTACCGCATTCAACTTCGAGCAAGGTCAACGCTCCCGCAAGCTTTTCGCTGCGGTCGTGCTTGCAGCGCTTGATGATGCGATCGCCGACGACAAAAAATACGGCAATGGCCCCGAACAGATCGCACGCTGGGCCCGCTCTCGCGATGGTCGCGAAGTGCTGAGCTGCGCCGGTATTGACCCCAACGAGCGGGTGGTATCCGGCCTGATGGAATTTGTTGGCAATGGTGTGCGCACGTCTGTCGCGCTGTCGCGCGAGGAGAGTGAGCGCCGCTCGCAAGCCGAAGCCGCTTAGGCGCACCGACCATCGGTATCGCAAAAGCGCGCCCCACGGGGCGCGCTTTTTCGTTGCACCCTTCCCAAACCATTGAAGCGGCGTTGCTGTCCCTCGCTGCCCGTCTATCGCCTGCGGGCCGGGTGTGACCTGCCTGACCAGACGGGCCTGACCAGACGGGCCGGGTCAGGCGTAAGGCTCCAACAGCGCGCGCATGTTCACCCGCGCCTTCAAGCGCGTGGCCAGTAGATACATGCCCCCCACTTTGCGTTGCAGAAACAACGTATCAATGGGTGGGAGGGGGACGTAGCTGCGATCCTCCGCCATCTCTAACCCGGCCTCCCGCATCTCGCCCAGCAGGTCTGTTTTGCCGAAATCGTAGATTTCATGATGGCGGAGCGGGGCCATGGACATGTCGAAACGGTCGAGAAGTACGGTTTCCACATGGCCTGGAATAGCTGGATCATAGAGGCCGATTTCCAACATGGCAGCGCGCGCGGCCTCCCTGTCACAGGCCAGCCCGGCGCGCAGAAGGGCGCGGTATTGCGCTGCCATATCTGGGGCAAAGTCGCGGGTCGCGCCGAAGTCGAGCAGGACAATCCGACCGGTCTGGGCGTTGTATTTGTAATTCGCGAAATTCGGGTCGGTCTGCATCATCGACAGATCGAAAAGCTCACGCAGCACCAATGCGATCAGATCGGTGGCCAGTTTGTCGCGCAGCTCTTGATCCGCATCGGCGAGGGTCTCGACCGGTACGCCCGGCATAAATTCCATCCCCAACATGTCGCAGCTTAACAGGTCTTCCTGCAATGCCGGCACGGCAAATTCGGCGCTATCGCCCAGGGCCTGCCCATAGCGGGTCAGATACCCCGCCTCCCGCTTGTAATCCGCCTCGTCATGCAGCTGCAGGCGCGCTTCTTCCAGAAGGGGGGCCAGATCCAGCCCTTTGGGCAGCATCCCCGACATGCCCAATAGCATCCCGACATTGCGCAGATCGCTGTCAATGCTGTCCCGCACGCCGGGGTATTGCACTTTCAACGCGACCTCGCGACCGTCTTTAAGGGTTGCGCGGTGGACCTGCCCGATAGAGGCGGCGGCGATGGGGCGCACATCGAAGCGCTTGAACCGCTGCATGAACTCTGCGCCGAGCCCGGCTTTGAGCTGCTGTTTTAGTTGCGCGGGCGGCATGAAATGCGCGTCCTGGCGCAGCAAGGCGAGGATATCGGCGAATTCGGGCGGCATGAGGTCGGATGCCTCCATCGACAGCATCTGCCCCATTTTCATGGCGGCCCCGCGCATCTTGGCAAGCTCCCCCCTCAGCCGTGCGGCATTGGCCGGGGTCATGATCAGATCGCGGGGAGAGGGGCGTTGACCGGCGGCCAGCTGTCGCCCGCCCTGAAGCGCCATGCTGCCTGCCAGCCCCGCCGCCAGCCCGCCCATGCGGGCAAGCCGTGACAGCCTGCCGCTGGGCACTTTCAGCCCGCGTGGCGTGTACCTTGTGTCAGCCACGCCCGGTCAGAGGATCGCCAGCCGGATGGCGTAGGCAACCACGGCCAGCGCAGCGACGCTGGCGCACCAGATACCCACAAACCACAGCAGGCGCGACATCAGTGATAGCCTTCGGCCGGATCGATCTTGCCGCGGAACACCCAATAGGCATAGGCGGTGTAGGCCAGGATCAGCGGGATCAGCACCACGGTGCCCACCAAGGCGAATTTCAGCGAGCTGTCCGGCGCTGCAGCCTCCACAATCGTAAGGCCCGGTGGCACGATATAAGGGTAGAAGCTGATGCCGATGCCGATAAAGCCCAGAATGAACATACCCATCGCACAGAGGAACGGCAGGTGGTCATTCAAGCGTCGCAGCCCGTAAAACAGCCCCCCGATACAGGCCGCCACCAGCGTCGGGACGACCGAGACAACCAGCACGTTCGGCCAATCGAACCAGCGGTGGAAATAGGCCTCGTTGAGGAACGGCGTGGCGAGGCTGACCGCCCCTATGAAGCCCACCGTGGCAATAGCCAGAGGCCAGGCCAGACGCTGCATGTGCCGCTGGATGCGCCCTTCCAGCTTCATGTTCAGCCATGTTGCGCCCAAAAGCGCGTAGCCTACGGTCAGCGCAACGCCGGTCAGGACAGAGAACGGCGTCAGCCAGTCCCACCAGCCGCCCGCATAGGCGCGGTTCTCGACCTCGATGCCTTGCACGATGGCTCCCAGCGCGATCCCTTGCGTGAAAGCGGCCACCAGTGAGCCGCCGGCAAAGGCCACATCCCAGACGCCCTTCCAGCGTTTGGTACGCCAGCGGTATTCGAACGCGACGCCCCGGAAAACCAGTGCCAGCAGCATCAAGATGATTGGCATGTATAGCGCGGGCATGACCACCGCATAGGCCAGCGGGAAAACCGCGAACAGCCCGCCGCCGCCCATGACCAGCCAGGTTTCGTTCCCGTCCCATACGGGTGCGACGGAGTTCATCATCACGTCCCGCTCTTCCTCGTCGGTGGTGACGGGGAAGAGGATGCCGACGCCCAGGTCGAACCCGTCGAGGATGACATAGACCAGCACCGCGAAGGCGATGATCCCCGCCCAGATGAAAGAAAGCTCTAATCCAAACATCAGCCTACTCCGCCGGTACGTTGCGTTCAGGGCGCGCGGGCGTGATGCCGGTGGAGCGTAGCGGCCCCTCGCGCAGCTTGATCTTGTCCGCGTCCTTTGGCGGATACCCCATCAGCCGCAGGATGTAGAAAGTGCCTGCGCCAAAGATGAAGAAATAGACCACGATGAAGGCAATCAGGGAGGCCGCGACAGCCGGTGCCGCAATGGGCGCCAGCGAGTCGGAGGTCCGCATCAGCCCGTAGACCGTAAATGGCTGGCGGCCCACTTCCGTGGTGATCCAACCCGCCAGCACCGCCACAAAGCCGGTGGGCCCCATGACAAAGCTCGCCCGGTGCAGCCAAGGGCTGGTGTAAAGCGTGCCGCGAAAGCGCGCCCAAAGCGACCAGAGCCCCAGCCCCAGCATCGCGAAGCCCAAGCCAACCATGACCCGGAACGAATAGAAAACAATGGCCACAGGTGGCTCGTCCGCATCCGCAATCGTGTCCAGCCCATCCATGGGCGCGTTGAGATCATGCTTGAGGATCAGCGAGGACAGTTTGGGGATCTCGAGCTTGTAATCCACCCGCTTCTCGGCCTCGTTGACAATGCCAAACAGGATCAGCGGCGCGCCCTCGTCATAGCTGTCATAATGCCCCTCCATCGCCATAACCTTCTGGGGCTGGTGTTCATAGGTGTTGAGCCCGTGAAAGTCGCCCGCCACAATCTGCAACGGGGTGACAATCGCCAGCATCCACATGGCCATGGAGAACATCTTTTTCGACGCCGCCCCGCCCGTGCCGCGCAGGAAATGCCAGGCGGCCGCGCCGCCCACGACAAGCGCCGTGGTCAGGTAGGCGGCCAGCACCATATGGGTCAGCCGGTAGGGGAAAGAGGGGTTGAATACGATCTGCCACCAGTCTTCCGGCACGAATTGCCCAACCTCATTCACCGAATAGCCGACGGGCGTTTGCATCCAGCTGTTCACGCTGAGAATCCAGGTCGCTGACATCAGCGTCCCGAAGGCGACCATACCAGTCGCGAACATATGCAGCTTGTCGCCAACCCGCTCGCGGCCAAAGAGCATGATCCCCAGAAACCCCGCCTCCAGGAAAAAGGCGGACAGCACCTCATAGGCCATAAGCGGGCCCAGGATTGGCCCGGTACGATCCGAGAAGACGGACCAGTTGGTGCCGAATTGATAGGACATCACGATGCCCGAGACGACGCCCATCCCGAAGGCCACCGCGAAGATCTTCTTCCAGTAGTTGAAGAGCGTCAGGTAGGTTTCGTCCCGCGTCTTCAGCCACAAGCCGTTCAGCACCGCAAGGTATGAGGCAAGACCGATGGAGAAGGCCGGGAAGATGATGTGAAACGATACGGTAAAGGCAAATTGGAACCGCGCCAGGTGTTCCGCTGAGAATCCGTCAAGCATGGTGCTGCTCCGAAATGTGTTTTCGTATGATGCAATCGGCATAACCAACTGCGCCGCGGGATGAAGAGCAGATAGCGTCGCACCGCGCGTACTTGCCGCTGGTAGATAGGGCCGGGCGCACAAAAGGCGACTGTCTGACGCGGATTAGTATGATTTTGGAAATATTGACAGCCGCCTGAGGCTGGTACCCGCGGCCGGACTTGAACCGGCACGGCCTTACGGCCCAGGGATTTTAAGTCCCATGTGTCTACCATTCCACCACGCGGGCACGGGGCGTCAGCGGGGCGACATTAGCGTCTTGGGCCCGGGTGTAAATGGGGGCAGAGGTGCTTAAAGTTCTGTCTCTTCGGTCTTCGGCTCAAGTGGGCGCAAAAGCGCGCGTTCCGACAACCATGGGTGCAGGGAAAGGGCATAGCGCAGCGCAATCTGCGCCTCCCGCTCCCGGCCAAGTTCAAAAAGCGCCAGCGCCCGGCCTGAGGCCGCGCCCACATGATCGGGGGTGATGGCCAGCGTGCGGTCCAGATCCGCCAGTGACGCCTCATAGGCCTGCCGGATGAACGAGACGAAAGCCCGTTGGTTGTACCCTTCCGCATAATCCGGGCAGTAGGCGATCAGGGCGTCGAAATCCTGCTGCGCCCCCAACAGATCGTAAGAGGCGCGCCGCTGCATGCCCCGGGCCAGGATTTCTTGGGCTGTGGCATCGGGGGCGGTGGTCCAGATTTGCCAGAGCCGGTTGTTGAGCGGCTGCGCCTCGGCCTCGCTTTTGGCCGCGCGCAACTGGGTGAGCAGGGCGCTGTATTCCGGGCTACGCTCGGGCGCAGGCGGGCAATTGGCCAGTGCCGCCGCCGGGGCGAGCACAATGAGGGCGGACAGAAGCAGGTATCTCATAGTCCTGCAGGAAAGCGTGTGAAGCCGGTTTGCGTCAAGTCACGAAACCGCCACTCGCGCTTTGGCTAAACTGGCCAGCCATAGCTGCGCAACCGGTTGCGGATGCGGGCCTGAGCGTTGGGGCGGGCCGCGTTGATGGAATGTCGCTGGAAGAACCAGAATAGGTAGGCCGCGTAGTCCGGGGGCGTGTGTAGGGCCATGCGGATGGCCTCTGCCACCCCCATTTCGGCAGGCTTGGCGGCGATGTGATGAAAGTCGATCTGCGCGAACAGAACAGCGGGTTTGCCCAGGATAAAGCCTTTCAATGCGACACTTGAATTTTCCGAGACCACGTAGCTGCAACCGGCCAGCAGCGCCTCCATCGGTGTCTCGCTCAGGGTGAGCCGATCATATCGCGCCACCAGTTTGCCAAGCTCCTCGCGCTCTAGCGTGTTATAGGTCTCGCCCGGGTGGAGCGCGGCGATCACTTGCCGGTCCGGGTCATGCGTCAGCACCGCCTCCATCATTTCAAGAGGAGAGGCGGCCTGAAAGCTGCGTCTTTGCAACAACCGGCCTTGCAGCGGGATATAGACATAGCCATCGTCCCGGGTAAGACGCGCGCCGAACAGGCGTTTGCGCAAAGATTGGGCGAAATGCGCAGCGCGCTTTCCGTCGATTTCGGTGGCGTCAAATGCGGTCTTTGCGACCGGCCAGTCCCACCGCTGCGCGGTGTCGGCGATCTGCCAGAACGGAGCGCAGTAGTTTTCCCGGAAAACCAGCGCCTCAACATGTGCGGGCTTGGCACGGTGAAAGAGCGCCAAACCCTCCAAATGCGCCGCCCCGAATTGGTCGGCGAGCGATTTGCCGTGAAAGGCCACGCCGAGCCCGGCCTCGCGCAGGACAGCCAGAAGATGATTTAGGAACCGGTGATTGCCCGTCTCCACGCGGGCCCGCATGGGCCCGGGCAGGTAAATGCGGACGGCGTCTCGGGCCGGCACGATTAGTCGCGCGTGCCTGCGAACCGCTGCGACCATTCCTCGCGCTCTTCATCGGTGATCTTGGCAAACAGCACTTCGGGGACGGTAAAGGTATGCCCGGGTTCCAGCGCCGAAACGGCGGCAGCCACATCATCGGGCCAGCTGGTGTCGAGCGTGTTCATGCCCGATAGCATCTTCGCGGCGGCCTCGGGGATAAACGGGGCGGACAGCACCGCGTAAAAGCGGATCAGGTTCAGTGCAAGCCGGATCTGGACCGCGGCCCTGTCCGGGTCGGTTTTGAACGTAGTCCAGGGCGCTTCAGCCTGCAGATATTCATTGCCCGCCACCCAAATGCCGCGCAGCTCGCTTGCGGCCTTGCGTACCTCCATATCGCCCATGAATTTCTCATAGGCTCTGGTTTTGGAGGTCAGATCGGCAATCAGCGCCTCTTCGGCCGGACCATAGGCGCCGCCCTCGGGCACGGCTTCCGAGAATTTCGAGCGGCAGAACTTGGTCACGCGGCTGACAAAATTTCCCAGCACATCGGCGAGGTCCTTGTTCACGCCCGCCTGGAAATTCTCCCAGGTGAATTCGCTGTCAGAGTTTTCCGGTGCATGGGAGAGCAGCCACCAGCGCCAATAGTCAGCGGGCAGGATATCCAGCGCCTGATCCTGAAAAATGCCCCGCCCCTGGCTGGTCGAAAATTGCCCGCCATCATAGTTGAGGTAGTTGAAAGACTTGATGTAGTCGACCAGCTTCCACGGCTCGTTCGAGCCCATGATCGTGGCAGGGAAGCTCAGCGTGTGAAAGGGCACATTGTCTTTGCCCATGAATTGCACGTAGCGCACGTCATTGGCACCCTTGTCGGTGCGCCACCAGCGCTCCCAATTGCCGCCGGTCTTATCGGCCCATTCCTTGGTTGCGGCGATATATTCGATGGGCGCGTCGAACCAGACGTAGAAGACTTTGCCCTCCATGCCTGGCCAATCCTCGGTTCCGCGCTTGACGGGCACGCCCCAGTCCAGATCGCGGGTGATGCCACGATCCTGCAGCCCGTCGCCATCATGCAGCCATTTCCTGGCGATGGAGGTTGTCAGAACAGGCCAGTCGGTCTTGCTGTCGATCCATTGATCCAGACGGTCCTTCAAAGCCGACTGCCGCAAATAGAGATGCTTGGTCTCGCGCACCTCCAGATCAGTAGAGCCCGAAATGGCGCTGCGCGGGGCGATCAGGTCGGTCGGGTCAAGCTGCTTGGTGCAATTCTCGCATTGATCACCCCGGGCCTTGTCATAGCTGCAATTGGGGCACGTCCCCTCGATATAGCGATCGGGCAGAAAGCGGCCATCGGCATTGGAATAAACCTGCTTTTCCGACACGTCCTCGATCAGCCCTTCTTCGGCCAGCCGGCCCGCAAAATGCTGCGTCAGCGCATGGTTTTGTGGGCTGGAGGAACGCCCGAAATGATCAAAGCTCAGCCCGAAGCCCGCGCCGATCTTTGCCTGCACCTCATGCATCTCGGCGCAGAAGTCGGCCACGGGCTTGCCGGCCTTCTTGGCGGCAAGTTCGGCGGGCGTGCCGTGTTCATCTGTGGCACAGATGAACATCACCTCATGGCCGCGCGCGCGCATGTAGCGGGCATAAAGATCGGCAGGCAGCTGGCTGCCCACCAGATTGCCCAAATGCTTGATCCCGTTGATGTAGGGAATCGCGGAGGTGATGAGGATACGAGCCATGAGACGCGCCTTTGTGGATCGGGTTTCCCCTCCTATCGCAGGCTCGGGCCGCTTGCTAGGGGCGGAGCCTCCGGCGGGGATATTTTTGGAACAATGATAAGAGGCCTAGCTCTGGTTTCGCTGACGTCGGAAGAGGCGGCCTACTGTGATCGATGTGCGCGGCGTGTAGACATAGGGTGTCTTGTCATCGACCGTGTCGCGAACCCGCATGCGCAAAAGCCCGAAGACGATCAGCGCGGCATGACCCGCCGAGATCAGGAAAAACAGCGCGGTGGGGCCGAAGCGTTCGATCAGGTCCGAGGCCAGAAGCGGCGAGGCAATGGCACCCAGCGCGTAAAAGAACATCAGGGCGGCGGAGAGCTCGACCCGTTCAGCGCCGCTGGCAAAGTCATGGGCGTGGGCGGCGGCCACCGAAAAGATCGGGAAGGTTGTGAAGCCAAAGAGCACCGCGCCCAGCATCACCGCCCCTGTGCCCGCGCCAGAGACCCCGATTGTGAGCGCGCAAGACAGGATGGAGACGACCGACAGCCAGATCAGCACCCAGCGGCGGTCATATTTGTCCGCCAGCCAGCCTGCGGGATATTGCGCGAGCGCGCCGCCCAAAACGAAAGCTGCAAGGAAGTAGCCGATTTGCCCGGCGCTTAGGCCGACCTCTTGCCCGTAGATCGGGCCGACCATACGGAAAGCACCGGAGGTGAGGCCTGCGACCATCACCCCGCCCACAGCAAGCGGTGACTTGACCCAGGCCAGCTTAGGCCGCAGCCGGGGGGCATCTGGGGTTTCGGGCTGGCTCGCCGTTGTCAACGTCAGCGGCAGAAGCGAGGCGCAGCACAAAAGCGCTAACAGGTTGTAGGACACGTATGAGGCGGGCTCCAGCACGCCGATCATCAGCTGGGCGGCCAGCGATGCGCCCATGTCGACAACGCGGTAGCCCCCCATTGCGCGGCCCCTTGTTTCATTCGTGACCTTGGCGTTCAGCCAGGCCTCGATCACCGTATAGCACCCTGCCACGCACATCCCCGAGGCCACCCGCATCAAGGCCCAGGCATAGGCGTCGATCACCAGCATATGGGCAAGCAGCCCGATCGCACCGGCAGCAGTGAAAGCGGCAAAGGCGCGGCTGTGGCCGACCGAGCCCATCAGCCGGGGCGCCCACCAGCAGCCGATGAAAAAGCCCACAAAATGCGCCGAGCCCAGCAAGCCCACCTGCTGGGTGGTGAAATCCAGCGCGCGGCCAGAAAGCGCATCGAGCGGCCCGACGCCGCCTGAGCTCAGCTGCAGCAAGATGACCGACAAAAACAGGGCCGCGAATGAGATGAGCATGCGCATGGCACGATCATAGAGCATGGCCGCAGGGGCCTTGCTAGCTGGTATTCGACCTCAGCGCGTCGTTTCCTTCCCTTGGTTCAACGCGTGACCCGGGCCACGATGTCGATTTTCACCATGTCATCGACCAGCTTTGGATAGCCGCTTGCGCCAAAGGCGCTGCGGCTGATCTGGCCCTGCAGCCGGAAGCTTAAGCGCGACAGATCACCAGCTTGGGTGCCTTGCTGGCGATAAAGCGCCGCGTTCAGCGTTACGGGCCGTGTCACGCCGCGCACGGTCAGCAGGCCGTCTATCCGCGCGCCGTCAGCGAGCCGGCCCGCGCCGTTCAGCCGGATCGCGGTGGAGCGGAAGCGGATGGTCGGGTGGGCGGCGGCGTTCAGGACGCTCGGGGCTTTCAGAGCCTCCGTGGCGAAGAACAGCCCGGTCCGCGCGCGGCCGACATCGACCGTCACATCAACGCTGGAACGGCTCAGCGCGTCCGCATCAATGAGGATCGTTGAGGCGCTGATCGGCATGCTGCCGCGCGCCTCGGCGGCATTGAGGGCGAAGACAAATCCGACCTCCGATCTGTTGGCCTCCAGCCTGTATGTGGCGGGCGCGCTCGCCGCAGGGGCGGAAAGAAACAGGGCGGCCAGCAGGAGGGTGAAGCCGGCGAAGATAGATTGGCGCATGGCGCAGTCCTTTCGGGTTTATCTTAAACTAGCCCGATTACGCCTGCGCACCGGCTTTTATTCGATCACGACCGCTCACCTGTCGGTGTGCGCTTGCGTTCAGGCCGCAGGCCGCTAGCTTGCCCCCGGACACGCAACTGCCCGGAAAGCACGACAGATGAAAATGATCCCGCTCGGCCAAACCGATATTCAGGTCTCCCAGCTTTGCCTGGGGTCGATGACTTGGGGCACGCAAACCTCGGAAGCCGGGGGGCATGCGCAAATCGATGCAAGCCTTGATGCGGGCATCAACTTTATCGACACGGCGGAGGCCTATCCGGTCAACCCGATGAACAAGGAAAACGCGGGCAAGACGGAAGCGATTATTGGCACCTGGCTGGCAGGCGGCGGCAGGCGCGACGATGTGGTGATCGCCACGAAATGTGCAGGCGCGGGGAACTATATCCGCGATGGTGAAGAGATCTCGGGCCGGGTGATCCATGAGGCGGTGGAGGGTTCGCTGAAACGGATGCAGACGGATTACATTGACCTTTATCAGCTGCATTGGCCGAACCGGGGCAGCTACATGTTCCGCCAGAACTGGACCTATGACCCGTCCGGCCAGGACAAAGCCGCCATCCGCGCCCATATCGAAGACGTGCTGGGCGCTTTGCAAAAAGAGGTTGAGCGCGGTCGCATCCGGGCCTTTGGCCTGTCCAACGAGAGCGCCTGGGGCACGTGTCAATGGCTTGACGTGGCCGCAGGCATGGGCGGGCCAAGAGTGGAGACGATGCAAAACGAATATTCCCTGCTGTGCCGCCTATACGACACCGATATGGCCGAGCTGGGCCATAATGAGCAGATCACGCTGCTGGCGTTTTCGCCGCTGGCCACAGGCTTTCTGACCGGCAAGTATCAAAGCGGGGAGGTGCCACAAGGCTCGCGCATGTCAATCAATGATGCGATGGGCGGGCGCAACTCGGACCGCGTGCGGGAGGCCGCGCAGGCCTATCTGAATATTGCGGCGCGCCATGGGCTCGATCCGGTGCATATGGCGCTCGCCTTTTGCTGCCAGCGGCCATTCCCCGTCTCGCCCATTTTTGGGGCAACCACGATGGAGCAGCTGCAACACATCATCGCTGGCAAGGACGTGGTGCTGAGCGACGAGGTGCTGGCCGAGATCGACGCGGCCCATCGCACGCATCCGATGCCCTATTGATCCAAGACATCCCGATAAACATACGGCGTGCCGCGCTTGAGGATCTGCCGCATGTGCAGGTCTGCGCGGAGGCGGCTTACCACCCCTATGTCGCGCGAATTGGCCGCAAACCCGCCCCGATGCTGGCCCCGTTCGAGGCGCTGATCGCACAGGGCAATGTCCATGTCGCGACCGGCCCGGCTGGCCTGCTGGGCTATGTGGTGTTCTACCTGCAGCGAGGCGCGGTAGAACTTGAAAACGTCGCCGTTTTACCCCAGGCGCATGGTCTTGGGATTGGCAAAGCGCTGATCGCCCATTGTGAAGACGCGGCCCGGCGTCACGGCGCGGGTAGGGTCGTGCTCTATACCAACGCCAAAATGGTCGAGAACCTCGCGATCTATCCGCATTTGGGCTACCGGGAGGTCGACCGACGGCACGAGGACGGGTTTGATCGGGTATTTTTCGAAAAGCGGCTGTAACGGACTATACCAGCTTGAAAGGCGGAGGGTTGCGCGCGGCGCAGGTTGGATTTCCGAAAAAAATCAGGTTCAGATGGGCAGGATTCCGTCCGGGTTCGTCTTCGCAAAACGCCATAGCTGTCGGTTGTGCGCCAGCAAAAGGTGCCTTTGATGTATTGCGCCTGATGGATGAGGCTAAGCGGTTCGCCCCCCAAGTTTTTGGCGATAGGGCCTTCGGGGGTACTGTCGCTGTCTTGCTCGTGACAGAAGGCCGTCCGATCCCCGGCTTCGGTCCGCAATCCGCAAAGATCAGGACGCAAGCGTCGCGCTTTGGCCATGCTCCGACGGAAACGCACTTGCGCTGACTGGACGAAACTGGCCCTGTCTTTCAAACTGCCGCTGGGAGGTCGCAATGCCGCTGCACATGAACCGGGACGTCTTTATCACCTGCGCTGTGACGGGCTCGGGGTCCACGCAGGACCGCTCCCCCCATGTGCCGCGTTCGCCCAAGCAGATCGCCGAGAGCGCCATTGCTGCGGCCAAGGCAGGCGCCGCGATTGTGCATTGCCATGTGCGCGACCCTGAAACGGGCACCCCGTCGCGCAAGCTGGCCTATTACCGCGAAGTGACAGACCGGATACGCGACGCTGAGGTGGATATTGTGCTCAATCTGACCGCCGGGATGGGGGGCGACATCGTGTTTGGATCGCCCGCGCAGCCTTTGCCGCTGGCGGAGGGCACCGACATGATCGGCGCAGAGGAGCGCGTGGCCCATGTCGCGGAATGCCTGCCTGAAATCTGCACGCTTGATTGCGGAACGATGAATTTCGCCGAGGCCGATTACGTGATGACCAACACGCCCGGCATGCTGACCGCGATGGGGCGCATGATGACGGAGCTGGGCGTCAAGCCCGAGATTGAAGCCTTTGACACAGGCCATCTGTGGTATGCCAAGCAACTGGTCAAAGACGGTGTGCTGGACAGCCCGGCGCTGGTGCAGCTCTGCATGGGGGTGCCATGGGGCGCGCCCAATGACCTCAACACATTCATGGCAATGGTCAATAATGTGCCCGACGATTGGCATTGGTCCGCCTTCTCGCTGGGCCGGGACCAGATGCCCTTCGTGGCGGCCTCGGTGCTGGCGGGGGGCAATGTACGTCTGGGGCTTGAGGACAATCTGATGCTCGACCGCGGCGTGCTGGCCACGAATGAGGCGCTGGTCGGTCGCAGCGTCGAGATCATCGAACGGCTGGGTGCCAAAGTGATCGGCCCCGCCGAGGTGCGCGAAAAGCTCGGTCTGGTCAAACGAGCGCCGCAGTGATCCGCGCGGGGCTGGTCTCACTGCTATTGGCAGGTTTGGCGGCGTGCGCCGTGGTTGCGCCCAGCTATCGGGACGCAAATGCCAATCTCTCGTCTCAGGCCGATTTTGACCCGGAGCGCTACGCCGGGCGCTGGTATGAGATTGCGAGCTTTCCAACACTCTTTCAGCGCGGCTGCAGCCAGACCCAGGCCATCTACGGGGCGACCGGGACCCCTGGCCAGTTGAGCGTGCGCAACACCTGTTTGCGCGATGGGCAGCAGGTGGTGATCGAAGGCTCTGCCACAGTCACGGGCCCAGGCCGGTTGAGTGTCCGGCTGGACGGTGTGCCGGTGGCCGCGCCCTATTGGGTGCTTTGGGTGGATGAAGATTACCAAACGGCTGTTGTTGGCGTGCCGTCGGGGCGCGCAGGCTGGATCCTCAACCGAAGCCCGACGCTGCGCGCCGACCGCCTGCAAAGCGCCCGCGCGGTGCTTGAATTCAACGGCTACGACCTGTCGCACCTAGAAATGACCCCGCAATGATGCTGGTCTTTGCGGCCGTCATGTTCGCCACGCTCGCGGGGGCTATGGCCTATCTCGCGACCGATCAGCGGCGCCCGTATATCATCTGGATTTGCTTTATCCTGTCTTTCTGTGGGCTCCTCGGCAGCGCTTTCACGGGCCTGGAGGCCAGACCCGACGGCGCGCGGCCGACGCTCCTGCAAATGGCTGTTGTCATAATCTGGATGGGTTTTCTGTTTCTGGCGCTGATCGGCCTCTGCGCGCGCCTTATCAGGGGGCTGGCCGACGGCAGGACGGCGATCACGGGCGCGACAGTGCTTGGGTTTCTTCTTCCCTTTCTTGTCATCTATTCAGGCGGAGCGGGCGGGTTAATGTTCTTTGTTTTCATGGCGCTGATCCTCTTTGCTCTTTGGGTTAAGAAGCGGATTGTCTCACGCGGGAGCGGTTCTTTGAAATGAAACCGGTAGGAGCAGCGAGATGAGTACGGCATGCATAATTGGCGGCGGGGTGATCGGGGGCGGCTGGGCCGCGCGGTTTCTGTTGATGGGCTGGGACGTGCAGGTCTTTGACCCCGACCCCGAGGCCGAGCGCAAAGTCAGCGAGGTTCTGGCAAATGCGCGCCGCTCCTTGCCGGGGCTGTCCGATCAGGCGATGCCGGAAGAGGGGCGGTTGAGTTTTCACAACGATCCGGCCGCAGCGGTCTCGGGGGCCGCGTGGATTCAGGAAAGCGTGCCTGAGCGGCTGGAGCTGAAGCACAAGGTTTATGCGTCCGTGCAGGCGGTCTGCGCAGAGGGGGCGGTCATCGCCTCCTCAACCTCCGGGTTCAAACCGTCCCAATTGCAAGAGGGGGCGGCGCGCCCTGGTCAGATCCTCGTGGCGCACCCGTTCAACCCGGTCTACCTGCTGCCCCTGGCAGAGCTGGTGCCCTCGGACGCCAACCCGCCCGGTATCATCGCCCGCGCCAAAGAGATCCTGAGCGGAATCGGCATGTACCCGCTGCATGTCCGCAAGGAGATCGACGCCCATATCGCCGACCGCTTCCTTGAGGCCGTCTGGCGGGAGGCGCTTTGGCTGGTCAAGGACGGCATCGCCACCACTGAAGAAATCGACAATGCGATCCGCTACGGGTTCGGGCTGCGCTGGGCGCAAATGGGCCTGTTCGAAACCTACCGGATCGCAGGCGGCGAGGCGGGGATGAAACACTTCATGGAGCAGTTCGGCCCGGCTTTGAAATGGCCCTGGACTAAGCTGACGGACGTGCCGGAGTTCACGGACGAGCTGGTGGAGCTGATTGCGGGCCAGTCAGATGCGCAATCGGGCCAGTATTCGATCCGGCAGCTGGAGCGCATCCGCGACACCAACCTTGTGGCGATGCTGCGCGCCCTGAAGGCGCAGGATTTCGGAGCGGGCGCTTTGCTGAACAAGGCTGAGGCGCAACCGGCCCCGCTTGGCGATTGCGCAGCCCCGATCCTGACGGTGGCGCGGACCGTGCCGCTCGATTGGACGGATTATAACGGGCATATGAACGAGGCACGGTATCTACAGGCCTTTGGCGATGCGACCGACCGGTTCATGGAGATGATCGGCTGCGACGCCGCCTATATTGCCTCGGGCGGCAGCTATTTCACTGCCGAGAGCCATATCCGCCATCTTGACGAGGTGCATGCGGGCGCGCGTATCAGCGTTGAGACGCAGGTGCTGATGGGGGAGGGCAAGAAGATGCACCTGTTTCATGTTATGCGTGAGGGGGAGCGGGTGCTGGCCACGGGCGAGCACATGCTGATCCATGTCTCGCTTGCGACGCGCAAAGCCTCGGTCCCTGCGGATCACATCGCGGCCAAGCTGTCCGAAATTGCAGAGGCGCATGCACAGCTTGAAACGCCAGATGGCGTAGGCGCTGCGGTGGGGGTGCGATGAAGGTCCTGATCACCGCGGGCGGGTCGGGCATTGGCCTCGCAATGGGGCAGGCCTTTGCGGCCACTGGCGCTGAGGTATGGGTTACTGATGTGGATGCCAAGGCTCTGGCCGCCGTACCCGATAGCTGGCGGGCGACAGAGGTTGATGCAAGCGATGAAATGGGCATGGCGGCACTTTTTGCAGAGATTGCGGCGCAATGGCGAGAGCTCGATACGCTATGCGCGAATGCGGGGATTGCAGGTCCCACGGCTCTGGTCGAGGATGTGGCGCTTGCCGATTTTCAGCGCTGCATTGCGGTCAATCTGGAAGGGGCGTTTCTAGCCGCAAAATACGCGGCCCGGATGATGAAACAGGCAAGGGCGGGTGCGATGATCCTGACCTCGTCGACAGCGGGGCTTTACGGTTTCCCAAACCGCGCGCCCTATGCAGCCGCAAAATGGGGGATCATTGGGCTGATGAAAACGCTGGCGATGGAGCTGGGGCCTTACGGCATCCGCGCCAATGCGATCTGCCCGGGGGCCGTGGAAGGCCCGCGCATGACCGGCGTGATGGAGCGCGAGGCCGCAGCCAAAGGCATGCGCTACGAGGCGGTTTATGAAGGCTACGCCAAGGGCACATCCATGGGGTCGCTGGTGCAGGCGGGCGACATCGCGGATATGGCCGTCTTTCTGGCCAGCCCCCAGGCGCGCATGGTCTCAGGCCAGGTGATCGCCGTGGACGGGCATACCGTCAACCCCGACCCGAAGTTATAGGCTGATCTGAATGTGCGGCTGTGCCGCGTCTTATTTATTTTGCTCTTTGAGGGGGCTTGGCCCCCTCAGCCGCAAGGGCAAGACCCCCAGGATATTTCTGGAACAATGATGAGCGCGGAGGCGCGGCGCTGGTACTGCTGGGTGTGCTGTGCCACAAGCCCGCCATGAGCCTTTGGATCCCCGTTACGCTTTTCGCAGCCTTCATGCAGAACCTGCGCTTCATGCTGCAGCGGCATTTGAAGGTCACAAGCCTCAGCACCGCAGGGGCGACCTATGCGCGGTTCGTGTTTGCGCTGCCTTTGGTTGCTGTCATGGTGCCGGGCTACATGCTTGTGAAAGGCGCGTCTTTGCCTGCATTTGGACACGGATTTTGGCCTTACATTCTGGTGGGGGGCGTGGCCCAGATTGTGGCAACGGCCTGCGTTGTGGCGCTGTTTGGCGCGCGCAATTTTGCCGTGGGCGTGGCGCTTGCGAAATCCGAGGTGCTGCTGACAGCCGTGATCGGCGTGATCGTTTTGGGCGAGCTGGTGAGCTGGGGCGGGGTGCTGGCGATTGTGATTGGGTTTGGCGGGGTGATGCTGCTGTCTGACCCGCCCAAATCCGATTTGGCCCTGCCCTGGTCAAAGCGGCTTTTCAACTCCGCGTCAGGTTACGGGCTGGGGGCAGGGCTGCTTTTTGGGGTCTCGGCCGTCGGATATCGGGGGGCAACGCTTGAGGTTTATTCAGACGATCCGTTCCTGCGGGCAATGCTGACCCTGGGCGTCGCAATTTCTTGGCAGGTGCTCGTGATGACGGTCTGGTTGGTCTGGCGCGAGCGATCGCAGATTTTGGCAGTGGTGGCGTCATGGAAGCTGTCCTTTTGGACCGGGCTGACCTCCATGCTGGGCTCACTTGGCTGGTTTGTCGCCTTCACCTTGCAAAACGCGGCCTATGTGAAGGCGCTGGGCCAGATCGAGCTGCTTTTCACTTTTGCGGGTGGGTATTTCGTGTTCAAGGAGCGGTCCTCGGGGCGCGAGGTGTTGGGGGCCGTGTTGATTGTGGCCTCGATCCTATGCCTGATCATTGCCCTGTGAGCCGCGGGCTTTGCGACGCATGGGTGCGGGCATGCAGTGCTTTTAGGCTGAGCGGATCCTCTGGCGGCGCTTCCGCTTCGGGCAGGTTCAACGCGGGGAAGGTCTCGCGCAGATAGCCCATCAGCAACTGTTGGCGGGTGGCGGCGTAATCGACTAGGAACGGGGCTTGGGTGCGTGTTTCACCGATGCGTTTTGGGGCGTTTTCACGCTGCTCTCGCGATTGGGCGGTATAGACGACAGCCAAGAGCATCAAGGTTAAGCTCAGCGTGGCAAGCACGCTCTTGAGGATGATACGGAGCATGCAAGGGCCCTGATACGCGTTACAAGAGCGGGCAGTATTGGCAGCGAATGTGGCGCGGGTTTGGCGCGCTCAGACCTGAAAGATGTCCGCGCTTTCGGGATGTTTGCGCCGCCACATGTTTACAAACGGGCAAAGCGGGACCACCTGGAACCCATTGGCACGCGCGTCTTCGACCAGAAACTGAGCCAAAGCACCTGCATGCCCCTGGCCTTCATCTTCTGCAGGCACCTCGGTATGATCGACAATCACCAGGCTGGGGGATGTGACCGAGAAGGTCATCACGGCCTCCCCATGGTCGGTTTTGCGCGCGTAGCGGCCATGGCCGCTTTCCACGCTCTTTGTGATGTCAGACAATCGTGGCCTCTGTCGCCGCGCGCAGCTCGTCCTCCGAGACGCCTTCGGCGGTCTCTACAATTTTCAGCCCGCCTTCCACCACGTCGAGCACCCCGAGATTGGTGATGATGCGGTCCACCACGCCCTGGCCTGTCAGCGGCAGCGTGCAGGCCTTTAACAGCTTGCTGTCACCATGCTTGTTGGTGTGGTCCATCACCACGATGACGCGGCCAACGCCTGCCACCAGATCCATGGCCCCGCCCATGCCCTTGACCAGCTTGCCGGGGATCATCCAGTTGGCCAGATCGCCATTTTCGGCGACTTCCATCGCGCCAAGAATGGCTGCAGCGATCTTGCCGCCCCGGATCATCCCAAAGCTGGTGGCGCTGTCAAAATAAGAGGTGCGGCGCAGCTCGGTGATTGTTTGCTTGCCCGCATTGATCAGGTCGGGGTCTTCCTCGCCCTCAATAGGGAAGGGGCCCATGCCCAGCATGCCGTTCTCAGATTGCAGCGTGATGTCCTTGTCGCCTACATAGTTTGCCACCAGCGTCGGGATGCCGATGCCGAGGTTTACGTACATGCCGTCTTCGAGCTCTTGCGCGGCGCGCGCCGCCATCTGGTTGCGGTCCCAAGCCATTATGCGGTCTCCTTCTGGCGCACGGTGCGCTGCTCAATCCGCTTCTCATGTTCACCTTGGATCAGCCGGTGCACGTAGATGCCGGGCAGGTGGATGCTGTCGGGATCAAGGGAGCCGGTGGGCACGATCTCCTCAACCTCAACCACGCAGGTCTTGCCACACATGGCGGCAGGCGGGTTGAAGTTGCGCGCGGTCTTGCGGAACACCAGGTTGCCCGTCTCATCCGCTTTCCACGCCTTCACAATGGACAGATCGGCGAACAGGCCCTCTTCCATAATGTAGGTCTCTGGCGCGCCATCGGGCCCGGTGGGGAAGTCTTTGTGCTCTTTGCCTTCGGCGATCACGGTGCCCACGCCGGTCTTGGTGTAGAAGCCCGGGATGCCGCAGCCGCCCGATCGCATCCGCTCGGCCAAGGTGCCTTGCGGGTTAAACTCCAGCTCCAGCTCGCCTGACAAATACTGGCGCATGAACTCTGCATTCTCGCCCACATAGGAGGAGATCATCTTCTTCACCTGCCGGGTTTGCAGCAGGATGCCGATGCCGAAATCATCCACGCCTGCATTGTTGGAGGCGAAGGTCAAATCCTTGGTGCCCGCATCCTTGATCGCATCCAGCAGCAATTCGGGGATGCCGCAAAGCCCAAAGCCACCAGCGGCAATGAACATGCCGTCAAACAGCAACCCGTCAAGCGCTTCGGCGGCTGAGCCATAGACCTTTTTCATCTCGGTATCGTTCCGTTTTGTTCAATCTGCGTCGGGGCGAGTTGGCCAGAACACGCAAGGGGAGTCAACGCGATTGCCTGCCTCCGTCCGCGTCTTCGTTTCAAGGCGGTGGGGTTGCAAATAGCGCGACCAGATCGTCGATCAGCTGGCTGTGCATTCCGGCCAGCCGAGCAGACGGCTGGCGCCGCGCGCAGACCTCTCCCAGCGGGTCGGGCGCGGTGATGGCACTGCCCGACATTTCCTGCAACACGGCATGGCCGCAAAAAGGCACATAGGCCTCTGAATACCCACCCTCATGGACCAGAACCAGCCGCCCGTCACATAAGGTGTCAGCGGCAGACATCACCGCTTCGGTCATCGCACGGAAGGTCTCTGCCGTTGCGAGCATGCGGCCCAGTGGATCAAAAGCCGCCGCATCGAACCCGCAGGCGACGATGATGATATCAGGCTGGAATTCGGTGAGGGCAGGGATCACCAGCCGCGCCATTGCCTCCAGATAGAGCGCGTGCCCGCCGCCCGGGGGCAGGGGGATGTTCATGTTGGCGCCCTTTCCCGCACCCACGCCCCGGTCCTCAGCGGCCCCTGTTTCAATCGGGTAGTTGCGCTCCTGATGCAGGGAGATGGTCAGCACGTCAGCGCGGTCGTAGAAGATCGCCTCCGTCCCGTTGCCGTGATGGACATCCCAGTCAAGCACCGCGACGCGCTGCACCAGCCCTTCGGCAAAGGCGGCTTCGACTGCGATTGCGATATTGGCGAGCATGCAGAACCCGTTGGGCAGATCGGGCAGGCAATGATGGCCCGGCGGACGTGACAGGGCGTAGGCATTGTCGCAACGGCCTTGCAAGACGTCAAAAAGGGCCCCCTTGGCCAGCCCGGCAGACACCGTCGCGATTTCGAACCCGCCGGGGCCAAAAGGCGCGCGGGGGCCAAGCTCCCCACCCTCGGCGTCGGAGAGGGTCTTGAAGTTTTCGAGGTAGCGCCCGGGGTGGACGCGTTGCAAATCTTCCCAACTGGCTGGCGGCGCGGATTGGCACAGCAGCTCTGCGCTGAGCCCAGTGACATCCATCAGCGTCTTGATGCGCCGTTTGGTCTCTGGGCTGTCGGGCAGGCCGCCCGCGCTCAGCGGCTGTACGAGCCCGCCCACCGGCATGGTCAACGCGTAGTTGCCGCCTGAATGCCAAAGGCAGCGTTCGTCCCAGAAAAACCCTGTGGTCATGCCGGTTTGCCCCGCTCCAACCGGTAGCTGCCCTCGGGCAGGTTAAGGGCCGCCGCCAGATCGCGCAGCTGCCGCATCGAGAATGTCACCCGCTGCAGCCGGTCGGTCACATTGTCGTGCTGCTCGAGGGTGACGCAATCCTCAAACGCGTTGACGCTGATGTCTCCTTGCAGATGGGGACCCCCTTCATCGACCAGTGTCACAAGGGTTGAGTCAAATTCGTGCTCTATCGTGAACATATGCCTGCCTTATTGTCTGGTTAAGCGATCAAACCAGCAGGAGCATAAAAGTGCAATTGGCGGCGGACGGGTCTTGGCGCGCGCCCGCTGCGCGGGTATTTATGGGGTAAGAGATGAGGTTGAGCATGAACAAGACCATCGCCGTTATCGCGGCCCCCCTTCTGGCCGTCGCACTGGCCGCTTGCGAGCCGGTGCCGGGCGAGACACAAGCACCCGCACCCCAAACATCCACAACAGCGCCTGCAGCTGGGGCTGCATCCAATACGCTGTCCGCGCGGCAGGCTCAGGCCAATTTCCGTTCTGTCGTGGCCCAGGTAGAACCCGTGGCCGAGCGGGAATGCCGCAACCGCGCGCCTGACCTGAATTGCGATTTCAAGATCGTGGTGGAAACCAACCCGCGCTTGCCGCCCAACGCCTATCAAACGCTCGACCGGTCAGGGCGTCCGATCATCGGTTTCACCATCGCGCTGATCCGTGATGCGCGTAACCGCGATGAACTGGCCTTCGTGATGGGGCATGAGACCGCGCATCACATCGCGCGCCACCTTGAAAAGCAGCGCGATTCCGCCGTTGGCGGTGCCATTCTGGGCGGGCTTGTCGCTGCTGGGCTTGGGCTGGATGTCAATGCCGGCCAGCAGCTTGGTGGAACCGTGGGCGCGCGCGCCTATTCAAAGTCGAACGAGCTTGAGGCCGACGCGCTTGGCACGGTGATCGCCAAACGGGCTGGGTTCGATCCGGTGCGCGGGGCGCAGTTTTTCAACCGCATCCCCGATCCGGGCGACCGGTTTCTGGGCACGCATCCCCCCAACGCCGCGCGCATTGATACTGTGCGTCGCGTCAACGCGCAGCTCTAGCGATGGAGCAATCGGTGCGACGCGAATGGCAACGCTTTATCAACCGCTGCGTCTGGTCATGGCAGGGCATTCTGGAGATTTGGCGGAACGAGGCCAGCTTTCGGTCTTGGGTGCTGGTCAATATCTGGTCGGCCACCGCCTGCATCTCGCTTGACATGAGCGGGGCGGAGCGGGGCCTGCTGCTGGCGCTGGGCATTCTGATCCTGGCGGCAGAGCTGTTGAACTCCGCCATCGAGCGCGCCGTTGATTTCACCAGCCAGGACCGCCATCCGCTGGCCAAGGCCGCCAAGGATGCAGGCTCCGCCGGGGTGGCTGTGACCGCTGCTGCAGGTGGCGTCGCCTGGATCGCAATCCTGATTGGCTAACGCGCGCGTCTTCGAGGGCGTCCTCAGCGACCGGGGGTCGAAATACGCGGTCTCGGGCGGGCCAGCAGCGTCGCGCGAGGACGCAACGGCCTTTATCAAAACGCTATGCCGCACCAAGAAATTCGCCAAGGCCACGCATCATAGCTGGGCCCTCATCCTGGCCGATGGCACGCCGCTCAAGAATGATGATGGCGAAAGTGGCGCGGGCATGGTGATCATGCGCATGTTGGACCGCGAGGGTCTCAGGGGAGAGATCGTGGTCGTCACCCGCTGGTATGGCGGCGTGAACTTGGGCGGCGACCGGTTTCGCCACGTGCAAGACTGCGTGCGCCACTACCTCCAACAGCGCTAGGGCGGCTCACAGCTTGTTGTGGCTGCCATCGCAGGTGACCGGCGCGGAGGAATGCTTGCAGCCGCAAAAGAAGACGGTCTTGCTTTCCGCGGCTTCGAATTTTACCGGCACGAAGTCTGAGCCCTTATGCGAGCCGTCGCAAAAGGGCTGATTGGCCGACTGGCCGCAGGAGCACCAGAAATAGGATTTCCCCGCCTCGACCTCGACCGGATAAGGG
>CAYLVP010000030.1:0-35207 GCA_964387155.1 uncultured Rhodobacterales bacterium
GGCTCGACGTGCCGACCATGGGCGTCATTCTGGTGATGATGGTGATCCTGCTGTTTATGGGCGCGTTCATGGATTGGGTTGGGATCGTGCTTTTGATCATCCCGGTCTTCCTGCCCATCGTGCTGCGCCTGCCGATTGAAGAGATCGGCGTCCTAGGCCAGCTGGACCCACGACATGTCGCCATCTGGTTCGGTGTGGTGTTCTGTATGAACATGCAGGTGTCGTTCCTGTCACCGCCTTTCGGGCCTGCGGCCTTCTATCTGAAATCTGTGGCCCCGCCGCATATCTCGCTGACCGATATCTTCAAAGGGTTCCTGCCCTTCATCGCGATCCAGCTCTGCGCGTTGTCGGTGCTGCTGATCTGGCCGCCCATCGTGTCCCTGCTGCTGCCGTAGCGGGGCGCGCATATGCTTTCTCACGCCCAGATTGCCCGGTTTCACCGAGACGGCTATCTGGTCGTAGACGATGTGGTGACCGACAGGCTGCCTGCCGTGAAGCGGGAATATGCGGCGCTGCTTGACCGGCTTTGCGCCGCATGGGGCATTGAGGGCGATAGCTTTGACGACAAGCTGATCAAAGCCTACCGCGCCGGGCATGACTGGTTCCAGCCCATGGATATCTCGCTTCCGGGGGATCGCATCTACGCGGATACGCCGTTTCATATCGGGCCTGCCGTCTTTGAGCTAATGACTGCGCCCGCGTTGCTGGACCTTTTGGAAAGCCTGATCGGGCCCGAGATCACCTCGACCCCGATTCAGCATGTGCGGATCAAGCCGCCCGCGACGGATCTGCGCAGCAACGAAATCCGCGCGCATGTTACGGCGACCGATTGGCATCAGGACCGCGCCGTCGGGCTCGAAGAGGCGGACGAGACGGAGATGGTGACGGCCTGGATCGCGGTCACGGATGCAACGGTGGAGAACGGGTGCTTGCAGGTGCAGCCCTTCACGGGCAAGCCAGAGATGCTGCCGCATTGCCCCAAGACCCAGACGGCGATTGCGGACGGCTTTGTCGATGAGGCGGGCGCGGTGCCGCTGCCTGTCAAGGCCGGCGGGGTGGTGCTGTTTCATCCGCTGGTGCCGCATGGCTCGCTCGTCAATCGCACGCAAGGCATCCGCTGGTCCTTTGATTTGCGCTTCAACAGGACCGGCCAACCCACCGGGCGCGCGCATTTTCCTGACTTCGTCGCACGTTCCAAATCGCGGCCCGAAACGGAACTGCATGATTGGCGGCGCTACAAAATCATGTGGGAAGAGGCGCGGGCGCGGCTAGCGGCCCGGCCCCATATCGACATTCACAGATGGCAATCCAACGCGCCCTATTGCGCGTAAGTACAGGGACGACATGAAAGACTATATCCGGCTTGATCCCGACGACAATGTTGTCACCGCCACCCGCCCGCTTGAGGTGGGGGTTGAGGTGGCCGAGGGCAAATCCACCACCCACCTGATCCCTTCGGGCCATAAGGTGGCGACCCGCGCGATCCCCAAAGGCGACCAGATCCGCAAATATGCGCAGATGATCGGGGTGGCCTCTGACCACATTGCCCCCGGCGAGCATGTGCATGTGCATAATTGCGACTTCGTGGCGACCGATCAGGACTATGAGTTTGGCACCGATATGCGGCCCGTGGCGACTGTGACGGGTGACACGTTCATGGGGTATAAGCGCGAGAACGGCGGCGTGGGAACGCGCAACTACATTGCGATTGTGACATCGGTGAATTGTTCGGCCACGGCGGCGCGGCGGATTGCGGATTATTTCACCGAGGAGCGTCTGGCCGATTACCCGAATGTCGACGGCGTTTGCGCCTTTGTGCACGGTACGGGCTGCGGGATGGCTGATAGCGGCGACGGGTTTGAGGCTTTGCAGCGGGTGATGTGGGGCTACGCCAAACACCCAAATCACGCAGGCGTCTTGATGGTGGGTCTAGGCTGCGAGATGAACCAGATCGACTGGCTGCTGGAGGCCTATGGGTTGAAGCAATCCGAGACCTTTCAGGTGATGAACATTCAAGGCGTCGCGGGCCTGCAGAAAACCATCGAGTTGGGGATCAAGAAAATCGAGGCGATCCTGCCTCTGGCCAATCAGGCGCGGCGCTCGGAATGCCCGGTCTCTGAGCTGAAGGTCGCGTTGCAATGCGGCGGTTCGGATGCGTGGTCGGGTGTGACGGCCAACCCGGCCCTGGGCTATGCCTGCGACCTCTTGGCCGCACAAGGCGGCACCGGGGTCTTGGCCGAGACCCCGGAAATTTATGGCGCGGAGCATTTGCTGACGCGGCGGGCCGTTTCCCCGGAGGTGGGCGAGCGGCTGATCGGGCTGATTGACTGGTGGAAGGATTATACCGAGCGCAATCGCGGCTCGATGGACAATAACCCCAGCCCCGGCAACAAGAAGGGCGGGCTGACCACGATCCTCGAAAAGTCGCTGGGCGCTGCGGCCAAGGGCGGGACCTCTCCGCTGACGGGGGTTTACAAATACGCCGAGCCCGTGACGGCAAAAGGCTTCACCTTCATGGACAGTCCTGGATATGACCCCGCAAGCGTCACCGGGCAGATCGCGGGGGGCTGTCAGGTAGTGGTCTTTACCACCGGGCGCGGCTCTGCCTTCGGGTCAAAGCCCGCGCCGACCATAAAAGTGGCGACGAATACAGACATGTATGCCCGCATGACGGGCGATATGGATGTCAATGCGGGCGACATGCTGACCGGTGGCGTGACGCTCGAACAGAAGGGCCACGAAATTTACGAGATGATCCTCGCCGTGGCCTCAGGCGCGGTCTCGAAGTCAGAGGCGCAGGGGCTGGGCGATTACGAATTTGTGCCCTGGCAGATCGGGGCCGTGATGTGAGGCTGCTCGTTGCGGGCATCGGGCTGATTGGCGCGCGCCATTTCGAGCACGCGCGTGCCATGCCGCAGATCGAGCTTGTTGGCGTCATCGATCCGGTGACGCGGCAAAGCCAGGTTCCGCATTTCGCAAGCATTGCGGATGTTGATCTTGAGGCCGACGCGATTGTGCTGGCCACGCCCTCCCACCTGCATGCGGAGCACGCGCGGGCTGCGGCTCGAAGGGGATGGCACATGCTGATCGAAAAGCCGGTGGCCCATAGCCTGGCGGCGGCGGATCAGATCGTGGCGGCCTGCGACGCGGCGGGCGTGCAAAGCCTGGTGGGGCATCACCGCCGCCACCACGCGCAGGTTGCTCGCTTGAAGCAGTTGATGGACGCCGATGCGATTGGCCAGCCCGTCGTGGCGAGCCTGATCTGGGCCATGCGCAAGCCGGACAGCTATTTTTCAGACAATTGGCGCTCAGGCGCGGGGGGCTCGCCGGTCATGATCAACCTCGTCCATGAGGTGGATTTGCTGCGGTTCCTCTTTGGCGATGTGGTGCAGGTGCAGGCTGTGGGGTCGAACAGGGTGCGCGGGGCGTCCCGCGTGGAAAGCGGCGCAGCCGTGTTGCATTTTGCGTCCGGGCTGACGGCCACGATTGCCTTTGCGGACACGACGCCCAGCCCCTGGGGGTTTGAGGCCGGCACCGGGGAGAACCCCAATATCGCGACGACAGGTCAGGATTATCTGTGCGTGGCCGGAACACGCGGGGCGGTGAGCTTCCCGTCGATGACCCTTTGGACAGGCGCGCAGGATTGGGGAGAGGCACCGCGCCTTGAACACAAGCCCGCTGCGCCAAACGTCCCGCTGGTGGCCCAGCTTGAGCACTTCGCCGACGTGGTTGCCGGGCGTGCGAGGCCACTGGTGGACGCGCGCGAAGGCCGCAAATCCCTGGAGGTCACGTTGCAGATTGAGACCCTGGTGGCACCCTGCGCTGAGGTCGCCGGATGAGCAGGGCAGAGGCGTTGAAGCTGGGCCTGATCGGCGCGCATATCTCGCGCACACGGATGCCTGCCGCGATGCAGGTAATGTGCGCCGTAGAAGAGATTGACCTGAGCTTCGAGCTGATTGATACGAGCGCGGCACCTGAGTTCGACTTTGCCACGCAGGTAGAGGCGCTGCGGGCCGCGGGTTGGGACGGGGTCAGTGTCACCCACCCCTTCAAGACCCAAGCCGCCGCATATGCGGGGCCAGACATGGACGGGGCGACGGCGCATGTGGGGGCTGCGAACACCCTGGTTTTCGCGGATGGCCTGACAGGGCTCAACACGGATTTCAGTGGGTTTCTGGGCTGCATGGCGGGGCTTGAGGCGCGCGGCCCTGTTGTGATGATGGGCGCGGGCGGCGTGGCGCGGGCTGTCGGGTTTGCGCTTGCCTCGCTTGGGATGCGCGACATCGCGATTTACGACAGTGATGGCGCACGGGCGGAGGACCTCGCTTTCAGCATCGGCCCACCCGCCCGCGCCATCCCTTCTGAGGGTGTTGCGGACGCCGTGCGGCAGGCCGAAGGCTTGATCAATTGCACCCCGCTGGGCATGGCGCATTGCCCCGGTTCGGCCTTTGCGCCCGGGCTTCTTGGCGGCCAACGATGGGCGTTCGAGGCGGTCTACACCCCGGTAGAGACAGAATTCCTGATCGCGGCCCGTGCGGCGGGGCTGGACTGCATCACCGGATTTGATCTGTTTCGCCATATGGCGGTACGCAGTTTTGCGGCCTATACCGGACGGGTGCCGGATATACCGACCACGCTGCGGACGCTGGAGGCGCTCAGACCATGACCTTGGAAGCGATCACCCGCGCGCAAAAGGCCTTTTACGAGGAGAACGGATATCTGGTGCTGCCGGGTCGTATCCCCGAGCCGATCCTTGAAAGCATCCGCGCCGAGATCGCAAAGTATCAAGAGCAGGCGCGGGGGCTAACAGCCTCTACCGCGCAGCTCGACCTGGAGGACACCCATACGCCCCAAGCACCCCGGCTGCGGCGGATCAAGTTGCCCCATACCCATAACAGGGTGATGCGGGACCTGATGTATTCCGACCATGTGCTTGCGCCCGCCCGCGATCTGATCGGGCCCAGCCTGCGGCTGCACACCACCAAGCTGAATATGAAGGAAGCAGGCTACGGTGCCGCCGTCGAATGGCATCAGGATTTCGCCTTCTACCCGCATACCAATGACGACGTGCTGGCCATTGCGGTGATTATTGACGACATGGCGGAGGAGAATGGCCCGCTGATGGTCTTCCCGGGCTCCCACAAGCATCCGATCAATGACCATCATGTGGATGGTGTGTTTGCGGGTGCGATGGACCTGGCGGCATGCGGCTATGACATCAAGGACGCGGTCGCATTGACCGGGCCTGCGGGCAGCATTTCGATCCATCATGGGCGGATCGTGCATGGCTCGGCCGTGAACGTGTCTGATCGCGACCGGCGGCTGTTGTTCTACGAGATGATGGCGGCTGATGCCTTCCCGATCATGGGGTCGATGACGAAATGGAACGGTATCGAGGATTACGACACAAGGCTGCTCTGCGGCGCGCCGGTGCTGGAGCCTCGGGTGCAATCCCTGGGCGCGCGCATTCCCGCGCCGTTGCCAACCGATGAGTTCACCATCTACGAAGTGCAAAAGCAGCTGAAGAACCGCAGCTTCGGAGTTGTCGAGTGAGGGTCGGGGTGATTGGTGCGGGGCTGATGGGCTCGGCCGCGGCCCGGCATTTGGCGAAGGCGGGCGTGGATGTCACGCTGCTCGGGCCGGATGAGCCGCAACATAAGCGCAGCCATCAGGGCGCGTTCGGATCGCATTACGACGAGGGCCGGATCACCCGGCACAACGCATCCAAGCCGTTCTGGGTCGAGGTCTCGCGCGCCTCGATTGCACGCTACGGCGAAATCGCCGCAGAGAGCGGGATTTCGTTCTTCACCGAGACGGGCGCGTTGATGGCAGGCGGGGCGGGCTGGATGGCACATGTGCATGCCGCGGCGCGCGTTTGTAAGGTGCAAAGCACCGCGCTGGACGGCGACGGCTTGCGCGCGACCTTCCCTTTCTTTGCCTTCCCGGTCGGGTTCACGGGGCTTTATGAGCCATCCAAGGCGGGCCACATCTCGCCCCGGCGGCTGGTGGCGGCACAGCAAAAGGCGGCGGCGCGCTTTGGCGCGCGGAGGCATCTCGGTGAGGTGCATGGCGTCACCGAGGCGGGCGGCGTGGTTTGCGTGACCTGCGCGCAGGGCGAGCTGCGCTTTGATCACGTTCTGGTCGCCGCCGGAGCGTGGAGCGATCAGATTCTGGGCCGCGCCCCGGCGCTTGATGTCTACGCCCGCACGGTTGCGCTGTTTGAGATCAGCGAGGCAGAGGCGCGGCGGCTGGCCCGGATGCCTTCGGTGGTTTGGCAGGCGGAAGAAGACCCCTATCTGCTGCCACCCATCCGCTATGGCGATGGCAAGACCTATGTGAAATTGGGCGGCGACCCCGAAGACGTCCCCCTGCACGGGGCCAAAGAGGTCGGTGACTGGTTCCGCTCTGGCGGGAATGCGCAGGTGCGTGACCGACTGGAAGAGATGGTCCGCGCCCTCATGCCAGGTCTCAAAATCGACACGGTGACGATGGATGCATGCGTCACAAGCTGGACCAAGGGGCGATTACCTGAGATACGCGCTCTGAGCGACTGCATCTCCGTCTGTACGGGCGGAAACGGGGCAGGGGCGAAATGCAGTGATGAATTGGGGCGCCGTGGCGCAGCCCTGGTAACGGACAAAATCGGAGAGACCGCATGAGCAAGATTGGATTTATTGGCCTCGGCCTGATGGGTGGGGCCATGGTGGGCCGGCTGCAAGACCAGGGGCATGAGCTAATTGTGCTGGGCAATCGCGACCGGACCTATATCGACAAAGCGCTTGCGCGCGGCGCGGTAGAGGCCCAATCCGCCAAGGATCTGGCCGCCCAAAGTGAGATCGTGATGCTGTGCATGGGCACATCCGAGCAGGTCGAAGGCCGCATGTTGGGCGATGCGGGCGTCGTCGCCGGGCTGACAGCCGGCACCGTGGTGATTGATTTTGGGACATCGTTGCCCGGCTCTACCCGAAAGCTGGGCGATATCGTCGCCAAGGCAGGAGGGGCCTATCTGGATGCACCGCTGGGCCGCACGCCTGCCCATGCGGTGGACGGGCTGTTGAACATCATGTGCGCGGGCGACAAGGCAGCGTTTGACCGGGTCAAGCCGGCTCTGGATGATCTGGGCGAGAACGTCTTTCACCTTGGCGCGCTGGGGTCTGGCCACACCATCAAACTGATCAACAATTTCTTCGGCATGACCGTCGCCAATGCCATGGCAGAGGCATTTGCCATGGCCGATGTGCAGGGCGTTGACCGCAAGGCGCTTTATGACGTGATGTCGGCAGGGCCGCTGCATTCCGGCATGATGGATTTCGTAAAGGGATATGGCGTCGACGGTGACCCCGCCCAGCTGGCCTTCGCCATCAAGAACGCGGCCAAGGACGTGGGCTATTACGCGCAGATGGCCGATGACGCTGAGGTGGACAGTATCATGTCACGGTCCACCCTGCAGGCGCTGCAAGAGGCCGAGGGAGAGGGCCGCGGCGACAACATGGTCAGCCAGATGGTGGATTTCTACAAAGACCACTTCACGGGGTGATGTGAGCCGCGTCGCCATACACGCGACCCAGGACCGCGCGCAGCTGGGCATCGCCATGATGCTGGCGGCGTGGTTCTTTTTCTCTCTCATCGACACGTCGGTGAAATGGCTGGTACTGGCAGGGCTGCCCGCCTTGCAGCTGGCCTTCATGCGCTACTTTGCGCATTTCTTCATCTCGACGGCACTGGTGCTGCGGGGCGGGGTGGATCTTGAACGGTTCAAGACCACCCATCTGGGCTGGGTGGTGTTCCGCGCCTACCTGCTGACCTCGTCCACGGCGCTGAACTTTGTGGCGTTGCTTTACCTGCCCCTGACGGTGACTGCGGCCATCATGTTCACCTCGCCCATTCTGGTCTGCCTGCTTGGCTGGCCCATGCTGGGCGAGCGCGCGGGCCCTTGGCGTATCTTTGGCATCTGCATGGGCTTTGTCGGGGTGCTGGTGGTGATGCGGCCCTTCGGAGCGGAATTTCACTGGGCCATGCTGCTGTCGCTGCACAACGCCCTGGCCCTGGCGCTTTATTCGATCATCACGCGCAAATTGTCAGGCGTGGTCGCGGCAGAGACGATGCAATTCTACATGGGGGCCTTTGGCAGCGCCGTGTTATTGCCTTTCGCGCTGTGGCAATGGACCAACCCGACCAATACGCTCGATTGGGTCATCATGGTCCTTCTGGGCGTCTGGGGCTGGGCCGGGCACGAGTTTCTGACCCGCGCACATCTTTATGCCGCAGCCAACACGCTGATGCCCTATGCCTATTCCTTCCTGATCTTCCTGACGCTGTCGAGCTATCTCATCTGGGGGCAGGTCCCTGATGGCTACACGCTGCTGGGGGCGGCGATTATCACCGCATCGGGTCTTCTGATCTGGGCGCGCGAGCGGCGGCGTCAGCCCCGGTAGCCAATGAGGCGGCCAAGCGCGTCGCCCGGATTTGGTGACGCGCAGGCTTGGGCCAGCAGAGCACTGTTTGGATCATCCAGCGCGCGCCCCGCCTTCGTTTCTTGCAGCACGAACTCCATCCAGGCTGCGACCGACTTGTGGCAGGCGTCCGCCCGCGCGGGATGCTCGTTGATCGTGCTCAAAAGCCTAACTGGCAGCTTCTGGCTGCCATCCATCGCGATCTGGCGCAGGCTATGGTTCAGGCTTGGGTTCGCAAACCGCTCCAGCAGTGCTGCGCGGTAGTCCTGCGTCTCGATTGCACGAAGCGTGGCGGCGGCCTCATCGAATACGCCCTCGACCAGCGCGCGCAGCTTTGGGTCTGCCACGGCCTCATGGACATAATCATGCCCGGCCAAGAGCCCGGCATAGGCAAGCGCGGAATGCGCGCCGTTCAACATCCGCAGCTTGCGCAGTTCATAGGGCCGCGCGTCGGCCACGATCTGTGCGCCTGCCTTTTCCCAGGTGGGGCGCTGGCCAGCGAACCGGTCTTCGATCACCCATTCTGAAAAGCGCTCCGTCGCGACCGGGGCTGCGCATGGCAGGCCCTTCGCTGCCACATGATTGCGCAGCGCGTCAGTCGTGGCCGGTGTGATCCGGTCCACCATCGTGTTGGGGAAGGCCAGCCCTTTGGGCAGGTTCAGGCCCGCCGCCCCCGCATATGTCTCTACAGCCTGCCGCAGCGTATCACCGTTATGGCTGAGATTGTCGCAGCTGATCACCGTGGCCGGGCTTGAGCGCCTTACCAGACCGTGCACCAGATACCACAAGGCCGTCTTTTGATTGCCCGCAAGGTCGGACTTGATATCCGGGTGATCCAGATTGAGCCTGCCGTCAGAGCCAAGGCAATAGCCCTTCTCGGTAATGGTCAGCGTGATCACGTCGCAGGTGGCGAGCGCGTGCAGCACGGCCTCCGGCTGCTCGGGCGCGAAGAGAATATCGGTGACAACCGTGACCCGCTCCAGCCGTTCAGCGCCCGCGTCACGGATGGCCAGCGTGTAGTCAAATCCTTGCGGTGCCAGCAGGTCGCGCATACGGGGGCTGCGCAGCGAGACGCCGGTGATCTGCCAGCCGCCTGCCTGCGCGGTGTACCAGGCCTGATGGGCCCGGTGGAAATTGCCCAGCCCCAGATGCGTGAGGCGGGTCATGGCAGCTCCAGCCTGTAGCTGTCACGGGCCAGGTCATAGCTGAGCTGGCGGGCGAGGATGGCGGCGTCCTCCATGCCAAAATAGCCGCGTGCGACCTGCGTTGCCAAATGCTGCGCCACGCAGCGCCGCCAGACATCATGCCGCGCGGGAATAGACAGAAACGCGCGGGTGTCATCATTGAACCCGGCCAGATTTTGGTAGCCCGCCGTCTCGACCACCTGATCGAAATAGCGCGCAATGCCCGCGACCGAGTCGTGAAACCACCAGGGCGGCCCGATCTTGAGGCAGGGCCAATGCCCGGCCATTGGCGCGAGTTCGCGGGCATAGGTCGTCTCGTCCAGTGTGAAGGCAATCAGGGTGAACTGCTCGGCATTGCCGCAGCGCGCCAGCAAGGGTCCGAGCCCGTTAACCCAATCCGTGGCGACCGGAATATCGGCCCCCATGTCACGCCCGAATGTGTCGAAGACCTGGGGGTTTGTGTTGCGCTTGCTGCCCGCATGCAGCTGCATCACCAGACCATCCTCGCTAGACATCTGGGCCATTTCTATCAGCATATGGCCGTAGAAAGAACGTGCCTCTGCGCCGTCCAACCTGCCGCTGCGGGCCTTCGCAAAGAGCGCCTCCATCGTGGTTTGGTCATTGAAGCATGTATGCAGGGTTTCAATCGCATGATCCGTGGCCGTGGCGCCCAGAGATTTGAAATAGGCGCGTCTGTTGCGAAGGGCGGAAAGATACGCGGCGTAGCCGGTGAGGGGCTGTTCCGTGACGGCCTCCAGCGTTTCAAGCTCACCCGCAAAGCGCGGGTCCGCCGGATCCAGCACCGCATCGGGTCGGAAGGTCGGGATCACCCGGCCCGCCCAGCCGCTGGCCCGTATGGCCTGATGTGCCGCCAACAGGTCGGTGGCCGCATCCGTGGTGGCCAACAGATCAATCTGCATCCGCTCAAACAGCGCGCGGGGGCGGAAGGCGGGTGTCTTCAATGCAGCGTCAATCTGGTCATAGACCTGCACGGCATTTTGCGGGGTCAAGGGCTCGGTGATGCCGAATTGCTCTTGCAGCATCGAGGCGATCCACAGCCGAGACGGCGTGCCCAAAAACAAATGCCAGTGATCGGCAAAGAGCTGGAACACCGCGCGCGGGTCAACCGTGCCAGCGGGCTGGCCAATACCCAGCCTCTCAAGAGGTATGCCTTGCGAATAGAGCATGCGAAAAACGTAGTGATCTGGCGTGATTATAAGCGCGGCGGGGTCGGGGAAGGCCGCATCCTGCGCAAACCAGCTGGGGTCGCAGTGGCCATGGGGGGAAAGGATCGGAAGCGCTGCCAGCGGGGCGTAAAGCTCAGCCGCGCGGCCGGATAGGGTCAGATCAGTCATGCGCCAAACCCTATCCCTGCCCAAACAGCGAGGCCAGCCGATTTCGGTCTTTTCTCCGGTTCAGAGCCCCTTAAGATGCGCCGTACAGGGAGGGCCAGTATGAAGGCAGTTTTGATCGGCTTGGGCATGGTGGCGGATATGCATGCCCTGTCTTGTCGTGACAGCGCGCAGGTCACGCTGCATGGCGTCTGCGCGCGCCGCGAAGGCTCCGCCGCACGCTATGCCGCCCGGTTGTCGGACGACTTTGGCATGAAGGTAAAGACCTACCGGAATGTCGCAGAGGTCGCCGCAGATTCAGAGGTGGATTTCGTCATTTTCGCAACGCCGCCCAGCACGCGGCTTGAGCCTCTGAAGACACTCGTGGCCGCAGGCAAGCCGATCCTTTTGGAAAAGCCGGTCGCGCGGACGCTCGATGAGGCCAAGGAGGTCGTCGCGTTATGCGCGGGGCGGGTGCCGTTGGGCCTCGTCTTTCAACACCGGATGCGGGAGGCCTCCATTGCATTGGCTGCGAAACTTCCCAGCCTTGGCGCCTTGCAAAGCGCGAATGTAAGCGTGCCCTGGTGGCGGCCACAAAGCTATTACGACGAGCCTGGGCGTGGCACCTACGCCCAGGATGGCGGCGGGGTGCTGCTGACCCAGGCCATTCACACGCTGAACCTGATGCTGTCGCTGACCGGGCCAGTGAGCCGCGTCCAAGCCATGACCCGTACCACCAAAACCCATGACATGGAGGCGGAGGATTTCGTGGCCGCCGGTCTTGAATTTGCCAATGGCGCAGTTGGCGCGTTGCAGGCGACGACGGCGAATTTTCCAGGTGCGCCCGAGACGATCACGCTCAACTGCGCCAATGGCTCGGCAGTGTTGGCGCGGGGCGCGCTGGCCCTGCATTGGCGCGACGGGCGACAGGAACAGATCGGCGCACAGGCCGGCTCGGGCGGTGGCGCGAACCCAATGGCGTTCAGCCACGGATGGCATCAGGGCGTGATCGAAGATTTCGTGACGGCGCTGCGCGAGGACCGCGCCCCGCTTGTCACGGGGCAGGAGGCGCTGCAGGTGCACGCATTGATCGACGCGCTGACGCGATCCTCCGCTGCGGGTGCGATGGTAGAGGTCTCGGATGTCTAGGCCACTGCGCATCGGCATCGTGGGGATCGACCACCGCCATATCTACGGCATGGCAACTGAGATGGTGAAAGAGGGCGCTGAGCTGGTCTGCTGGTGGACGGACGGCACGCCCGCCACGCTGGACGGGTTTCTCAAACGCTTCCCGGACCTGCCGCGACTGCCCACCATGGGCGAGGTGCTTGCGCGCGGCGATATTGACCTCATCCTTATCTCCAGCGTGCCTGCGGACCGGGCCGATCAGGCGATCCGTGCGATGCGGGCCGGCAAGGACGTGATGGTCGACAAGCCGGGCTGCGTTGATCTTGACCAATTGGCGGCCATCAAAGCCTGCGTGGCCGAGACCGGGCGGATCTGGTCCATCGACTTCTCCGAGCGGTTCGAGGTGCCCGCCGTCACGCGCGCAGCGGAGCTGGTGGCTGATGGCGCGATTGGCCGGGTGATCCAGACGATTGGCATTGGCCCGCACCGGCTGAACCTGAACACCCGGCCTGACTGGTTTTATCAGCGGGACAGGTTTGGCGGGATCCTGACCGACATCGCGTCTCATCAGATCGACCAATTCCTGTTCTTCACCGGGTCGCAGGATGCACGGGTCACCTTGGCCAGCACCGGCAATTTCGGCAACCCAGCCACGCCCGAGCTGCAGGATTTCGGCCAGATCGCTTTGGAAAGCCCTCAGGGGCTCGGCTATATCCGGGTGGACTGGTTTACGCCCGATGCGCTGCCCAATTGGGGCGACGGGCGGCTGATGCTGCTGGGCACCGAAGGCACGATCGAGCTGCGCAAATATGTCGATGTTGGTGGGGCAGAGGGCACCGATCACCTGTTTGTCGTCAATGGCACGCGCTGCGAACGGATGGACTGTAAAGACGCGGGCCTGCCCTATTTTGCCCGACTGACCGACGACATCCGAAACCGCACCGAGACCGCGATGCCGCAGGCCCATGCTTTCAAAGTGATGGAGCTGGCCATCACAGCGCAGCAGATGGCGGAGGGACTGTGATCCGGGTGGCGATCCTAGGCGCCGGTATCGGCGCAGAGCATTTGACCGGCTATCGCGCCTTGCCCGAGATGTTCGAAATTGCCGCGATCTGCGATCTGGATGCCGCGCGGGCGGAGGCGATTGCGGGCGGTATTCCGGTGCTGACGGATGCAGCAAAAATGCTGTCAGACCCGGCCATTGATCTCATCGATATCTGCCTGCCCCCGCATCTACATGTGCCAATGACGCTGGAGGCTTTGAAGGCGGGCAAGTCGGTCATTTGCGAGAAGCCCCTGGCAACCTCGCTGGCGGAAATGGACGCGTTGGAAGCCGCCGAGGCGCAAGCGGCGGGGCAGGTCTTCGCGGTGTTTCAATATCGCTTTGGCACCTCCATGGCGCAATTGCAGGCGCTGGATGCGGCCGGGCTGCTGGGCCAACCCCAGATCGCCAGTTTGGAGACGCATTGGGCCCGGCGCGCTGACTACTACGCCGTTCCTTGGCGCGGCTCTTGGGCGGGGGAGCGGGGCGGCGTGATTGTGGGGCATGCCATCCACGCCCATGACCTGCTGCGCTGCCTTTTTGGCGATGTGGCACAGGTCAGTGCGCAGCTTGCCACCCGGATCAATCCGATCGAGACGGAAGACTGCGCGGCGTTGAGCCTGCGCATGGTCAATGGCGCATTGGCCACAAGCTCCGTCACCTTGGGCGGGGCGGATGACACGACCCGCATTCGGTTGATCTTCGAGCAGCTCACCGCGACCAGTGGGGCCAAACCTTATGCGCCCATGGATCAGGACTGGGTGTTTCAGGCGCGCGATCCGAGTGCGCAGGCAAAAATCGATGCCACCGTGGCGGGCGTGGCCCCGGTCAGGGCGGGGTTCGCGGGGCTGCTGGAACAGGTGGCCCTTGCCATGCAAGGCACGCAAAACCGGGCGGTGTGCTTGCCGGACGGGCGCGCCTCGATAGAGTTGATTACGGCGGCCTACGCGTCGGCTCGCAACGGGGGCGCGGCAGTGGGGGTGCCTGTGGCACGGGACCATCCGCTTTATCAGGGCTGGCAACCGACAGGAGGCGACAATGGGTAAAGTGGCAGTTCTTGGCGTGTTTGTGGCCGATCTGGCCTTTCGTGCAAACAGGATGCCCGTGATGGGGGAGACCCTGCTTGGCCATTCCTTCGCCATGAACCCGGGCGGCAAAGGCTCGAACCAGGCGGTTGCTGCGGCGCGGATGGGCGCGGAGGTCACGATGATCACGCGGCTTGGCGCGGATAATTTTGCCGAGATGGCCGGCGCGCTGTGGCAAGAGGCAGGCATCGCCCCGCATGTCATCCGCGACGCCGACAGCTACACGGGTGCCGCCCATATCTTCATCCAAGAGGCCAGCGGCGACAATGCGATCATCATCGCGCCAGGTGCGGCCGCACAGCTCTGCGCGGCAGATATCGAGGCAGCGCGCGAGGTGATCGAGGGCGCGCAGGTCTTCATGACCCAGCTGGAGCAACCTCTGGACGCCGCTATGCGCGGGTTGCAGATTGCGCGCGCGGCGGGCGTGACGACGATCCTGAACCCCGCGCCCGCGGCGGAGCTGCCTGCCGAAATGCTGGCGCTTTGTGACTATGTGACGCCCAATGAGACCGAGACAGAAATGCTCTCAGGCGTGGCTGTCCACACGGTGGAAGATGCCAGGGACGCCTGCGCGGCCCTGAAAGCGCTGGGCGTGGGCCGTCCAATCATCACGATGGGCGCGCAAGGAGCCTATTTGGACGGGCACGGGCTGGTGCCCGCGATGAAGGTGGGCGCGGTGGTCGAAACCACCGGCGCGGGGGATGCTTTCAACGGCGGGTTGGCGGCCTGTCTGGCCGATGGCATGACACCGCAAGAAGCGGCACGCCACGCCTGCGCAGTTGCAGGCCTGTCGGTCACCCGGGCTGGTGCCGCGCCGTCTATGCCGCAGCGCGACGAGGTGCTGGCGCTGCTGTGACAGGTCACAAAAAAGGCCGACATCACGCGGCGTGATGTCGGCCCAATCTTGCGGAGATGGTCGTTCAGAGGCTCGCTAAAATCCGTGCCTGAGGTTGCCAATCGTCGCGGGTGATGCGGCCGCTGAAATCTTCCAGGTTTTCTTCTACCCAGGACACTTCAGACAGGGTCCAGTCGGCGATCTGGTCGAAATGGTAGACCCCGATAGAATTGAGCAACTTCTCGACCTTCGTGCCGACGCCGCTGATTTTGGTGAGATCGTCAGGCCTGCCGCCGCGTGGCCCGCTCAGGGCTTCGGGTTGCAGGGGGGAGACGTCTTCATCGGGCAAGATGGCCGTGACCACGCGCTGCGGCGCGCCAGAAAGCCGGGAGCGCAGATCCGCATTTTCATCGCGCAGCGCCTCCATCTCGGTGCGTTCTTCAAACGCGCTGCTGCGGGCGGCATCGAGGCTTGCGACCAGATCGTCACGCTCACGCATCAGCTCTTCCTGTTCGGCGGGCATCACAACGGTGAGTTGCGGGGACTGGCCAAACCGCCAGACCAGCCAGCCGAGGGACAGGCCCAGCACGAAGGTTGCGCCCATATACATAAGCATCTGTGTAATCAGTTGAGACATTTTACGGACCCTTAGTATTGAGAGTTACGGATAGGGGTAGGCGGCAGCGCGCTGACACGTGCGTCACGCAGCTTCCATTCAAACGAAATGCGGCGGTTCGTGGCACGGCCTGCGGAGGTTGTGTTATCCGCGATAGGCTGCGTCTCGCCAAACCCGATGGCCTTCAAAGTGCTGGCGGGCACGCCACGTTCGGTCATGAACTCCAAGATGGCTTCGGCGCGCTTCTCGCTGAGTTCCTGGTTGGAGTCTTCGGTGCCGCGGTCATCGGTGTGGCCACCGATCATCACGCCCAGATCATCGCCCACGCAGGCCAGGGCCACGCCGGTCAGCCGCTCCATCAGCGCGGTCGATTGCGCGTCCAGCGTGGTGGTGCCGGTGCGGAAGTTGATCCGGCTGCCATCCATCATGGACGTCACATGCGCCTCGCATTGCGCAGCAAGTGTCGCGCTTTTCGATCCGGGTTGGCCGTCCAGCGACCCGGTCGCTGCCTTGCGCTCTGCCAGGGCGGCGGCAAGGGTTTCGACCTCATCTTCCAGCCCGGCGGCGTTGGCCTGCAGGGTCCCGATCAATGCCTTTGCGTCCTCATGTTCCGCGCGCGCGGTATTCAGCGAGGCAAGCTCTGTCGCCTTGCTGTCCAATGTGGCGGTCAGCTCTGCGATTTTGGCGTCGCGGGCGGCGAGGGTTGCTTCGACCTCGGCCAGATCGTCCAATTGGTCACGCAGTTCTGCGATTTCGCTGTCGCGGTCGGCCAGTGTGGTGTCGAGAGACTCCGCGCCGGTGTTCAGCGCCGCCAGTTCGATGGACAGCTCTGCAATGCGGGTGTCGCGTTTGACGAGGTCTTCCTCCACCGCCGCCAGTTCAGCGGCAAGTCCGTCTTTGGTTTCCGCCGCCTCACTAAGCGCCGTGTCCAACTGGGTGCGAAGGGCTGCAACCTGCTCGCCTTCCGACCCCAAATTGCTGGGCGTGTTGGCAATCTGCTGTTCCAGCAGCGCGATCCGTGCGCCTAGTGAGACCGCCTCTGCGGCCTTGGCCTCAGCCGAGGCGGTCAGTTTTTCAACGGCGTCCGTGGCCTCGATGACCTGCGCTTCTGCTGCGGTGAGCTTTTTGGAAAGGTCAGCTTTGCTGGAGTTCAGCGTCTGCATCAAGGTGTTGAGGTTGGTCAGGTTGGCGTCGCGTTCTTGCAGCTCTTGCGTCAGCCGTGTCAGTTCGGCGTTGCTGCCATTGTCGGTTGCGGGGCCGGCGATAAAGGCCTGCCAGCCGTCGCGACCCAGAACTGCGGTCTCAACCGCTTGCGCGTCGGTTTTGGTCATGCCCGACAGGGCGTATGAGCCGTCAGAGGCCGTCAATGTCCCTGCAGACAGCGCGGCCAATTGCGACAGCCCAAAGCTGGCCTCGTCAATCCAGGCCGCTTCCGTGCCTGCGATCACAAGCTGGTCTTCGACCGTGCCGCCCGTAGCCGCAGCCGCTTCAGAGACCAAAGAGGCGCGGACCTCCTCGGTGGGGACAGTGCCCCGCAATGTGATGCCTTTGTCCGATTTGATGGCCGTCACGAAGGCCATGTTGTCGGTGAAAACCAGCCCGTCATCTGCGGTGGTGGCCTTCTTGAGATAGGCAGTTTCGTTTGCGGTGCTGTAAGACACGCCGGACAGGGCAGCATTGCCCCCATCGGCTTGGATGTTTTTGGCACCGCTGGCGGCAAGCGTGCGGGTCACGCGCTCTTCCATGTCGGCTTCAAGTTGCGCCGACTGAAATGTCAGCGCGGAATAGAATGTGCCACCGGTGGCCAGCAACACAACAGCAATAAGCGGATAGCGCATCTGCTCGTCCTCTTTATTTTTCGTTAAGGATGCTAAAGCGCTGGTTTTTGTTTTTTTCCGGGAGAAAATATGGCCACTGTGCCGCTTTTCGAAAAAATGACGCATTTTGTTGCGAATTGGAGCGAAAAGCGTTCGCTGCCCCGTGGGGTGCTTGTTTTTTGGGCGGCCCGTTCAGCGCGTTACCCTACGCCAAGTGGCGGCGCCGCCAGCGTGGTATGGTTTCACCGCTTGACGGGGTTGAGCCCTTAAAATAAAGCGTAAAGCCTCTGAGCGGGTATGGTGAAATGGTATCATAAGAGCCTTCCAAGCTTAAGGTGCGGGTTCGATTCCCGCTACCCGCTCCACCCTTCCGATTTGGTCAGACAGCAGCCGACGTTTTGAGCGCGAACGGCGCTGTGCTATGCTGGCTCCATTGTAAAATTCATTTCGGGAACAGTCATTATGACCATTCGGACCGGCGCGCGCGGGACGGCGCAGCCCGCAATTGCGGCACATAGCTTTATCACCATTGATCAACGAAAACTGGCGGGCGTCGTGGGCCTTGTGGCCTTGTTGCTGCCCACCGTGATGATCATCGCAGCCTTCACCCAGCTAACCCCGTTTGAACGGACCTGCTACCGCAATTCGATCAGCCACTATTACTATGCCCCGTTTCTGGGCAGTATTTTCATTGGCGCGCTGATCTTCATCGGGGCCTATATGCTGGCCTATCAGGGCACCAAGCAGCGCCGGGTGGAGCGGCGTTTGTCCACCGCTGCTGGTATTGCCGCGACGCTGGTGGCGTTGTTTCCGACCGAAGGCGCGGGCTGCCAGTCAGACGGGTTTCGCGCCAGGGCTTTTTTGCCCTTTAAGCGGGAAGGTGACGTGCAGACCCCGGTTGCCGACATCCCGCTGGACCGGTTCTTCCAGATGTTTGACCGCGATATCCTTGGTCTCCAAGTCAGCTCGGCCGTTCTGCATTATGCGGCGGCGGCAGCGCTGTTTGCCTTCCTTGCGTGGTTTTCGCTCAAGGTGTTCACCAAGGTCGACCCGCATCAGCGCAAGGCGGATGGTACGTTGACCCCGCAAAAGAGGATCCGCAACGCTTTGTACTATTTCACCGGCGGGCTCATTTTGGTTTGCATAGGCGTTATGGGGGTGGCTGCCTATTTTCAGTGGCCGTGGTGGCAGACCAACAAGCTGACCTTCTGGTTTGAAAGCATCGCTCTTTGGGCCTTTGGTGCGGGCTGGCTTGTCAAGGCGCGGCTGTGGGGCTGGGCGTTGGAAGACAAACCCGCCGCATAGAAACGGGCTGCCTGCGGCCTCTGGACGCTTGCTGGCGGCTTGCGGGCGGGCGCGGGCTTGGCTATTGCCCGGGGGAGACAGTTTTCGGGACCCCCATGGCAGACACCCAAGGCAGCGAAGCGGAGCGCGCCACCTCGCGTGACATCGGCAACCTGGCCGCTCTTTGGCCCTTCGTGCGGCCCTATCGTGCGATGATGATCGCGGCTCTTCTGGCGCTGACCGGCACGGCCGTCGTGTCGCTGATCTTGCCTTTGGCGGTGCGCCGGGTGGTCGATGGGTTTGACACGCGCGACGCGGCCTTGCTGGACCAGTATTTCGGCGCTGCCGTGGGGATTGCAGCCCTGTTGGCGGTTGGCACCGGGCTGCGATATTACCTCGTGACCCGGCTGGGCGAACGGGTTGTGGCCGATATCCGTAAGGAGGTGTTTGACCGCACCATCGGCATGTCCCCCGCCTTTTTTGAACGCATCATGACGGGGGAGGTCCTCAGCCGTATCACGACCGACACAACGCTTCTGTTGTCTGTCATCGGCTCGTCGGCCTCCATCGCCCTGCGCAACGTTCTGATCTTGTTTGGCGGGCTTGCGTTCATGCTCTTGACCAGCCCCAAGCTAACCGGGCTGGTGCTTTTGATCGTGCCCGCTGTCATCGTGCCGATTATTCTGCTTGGGCGGCGCGTGCGCGCGTTGAGCCGAGACAATCAAGACCAGATCGCCGCCTCATCCGGCAATGCCTCCGAGGCGCTGCTTTCGGTCCAAACCGTGCAGGCCTTCACCCATGAAGCCCCAAGCCGGCAGCAATTCGGAACACTGACGGAGCGCAGCTTTGACGCCGCGCGCAAGCGGATTGGCGTGCGCGCCATGATGACCGTGATCGTTATTTTCCTGGTCTTTGTCGGGATTGTCGGCGTCCTGTGGGTGGGGGCCCGTGACGTGCGGGGCGAGGTGATGACCCCCGGCGAGCTGGTCCAGTTTCTGATCTATGCGATCATGGTGGCGGGCGGCGTGGCCGCGCTGTCCGAGATCTGGGGCGAGCTGCAACGCGCCGCGGGCGCCACCGAACGGCTGGTCGAGCTATTGACCGAGACCGATACCGTGCAAGACCCCGCAGACCCTGTGTCGATGCCGCCGGTCCAGGGCCGTGTGAGCTTTAAAGATGTGGTGTTCCACTATCCCGCGCGACCCTCGGTTGCGGCTTTGGACGGGGTGTCGCTGGAGGTTGAGCAAGGCGAAACCGTCGCGTTGGTGGGCCCGTCCGGTGCGGGGAAGACGACGATCTTCCAGCTGCTGTTGCGGTTCTATGACCCTGACGCAGGTGTCGTGTCCATCGACGGGCAGGACCTGCAAGACGTGACCCGGGCGGAGTTTCGAAAATCGGTCGCCCTTGTTCCGCAGGACCCGGTTATTTTTGCAGCCTCGGCGCTGGAGAATATCCGTTTTGGCCGCCCCGGTGCCACCGACGCTGAGGTGGAACTGGCCGCGAAAGCGGCTGCGGCCCATACGTTTTTGAGCGCCTTACCCGATGGCTACGACACCTATGTCGGTGAGCGCGGGGTGATGTTGTCGGGCGGGCAGAAGCAGCGGATCGCCATTGCCCGCGCAATTTTGCGCGATGCGCCCATCCTGCTGCTGGACGAGGCGACCTCGGCCCTGGACGCAGAAAGCGAAGCTGCGGTGCAATCGGCGGTTGAAAAGCTCTCTGAAGGGCGCACGACACTGGTCGTGGCGCACCGGCTTGCCACGGTGAAAAAGGCGGACCGCATCGTGGTCTTTGATCAGGGCAAGATCGTCGCGATGGGGACCCATGACAGCCTGGTGGCGGAAGGCGGGCTCTATGCCCGGCTGGCGCAGCTGCAATTCACGGCGGGCCTCGCGGCGGAGTAGGGACTACGCTCTTACGCTATGCGGGTCCGCTTTCCCCTTGCGCGCCGTTCACGCTTTGGTGAATGTGAGGGCAAGACATGCCGCACCGGCATGCGTCAACTAAGGGGGAAATACCTATGGGACTGTTCAGCTTCGTAAAAAATGCGGGCAAATCGCTGTTTGGCGGCAAGGCGGAGGCCGCCGAGCCTGATGCGGACACATTGAAGAAAGAGCTTGATGATCTGGGGCTTGATACCAAGGGCGCCGATATCTCGGTGGCGGGTGACAAGGTCGTGGTCAAAGGCGGCGACCTGAGCGCGGAGGAGCGCGAGAAGGTCATTCTGGCCGTGGGCAATGTCGAGGGCGTGGCCGAGGTCGAGGATGAAGATGACGCGGTCAAGCCCACATTCCATACCGTCGTGAAAGGGGATACGCTCTGGGCGATCTCGGCCAAGACGCTGGGCAATGGCGCGCATTACGAAAAGATTTTCGAGGCAAACAAGCCAATGCTGACGCACCCGGACAAAATTTATCCCGGGCAGGTTCTGCGCATCCCGACCGTCTGATTGCGGCTGATATATCCAGAAAGGGCGCCAGCACGGCGCCCTTTTGCATTTTAGCGCAGCGTCAGACTTGCGCGCCCGGCCATTTGCGCACATCTTTTTGGGTTAAGGGACGCCGGCCGCATTGAGCCACATGGACAGTCTCAGGGAGGATATCATGGGAAAGAACTACGCCGGTCGGGCTGACCGCGACGCAATCGAGGCAGAGTCCAGCTGGGAGGCGCGCGACCTGCCAAAGACCATGCATGGCATGCTCGCAGACGTGAAGGCACGCCATGGCAGCAGGCCCGCCTTTTCCTATCAACTGACCTCGGGGCCGACGGACCCGAATGAGACCCTGACCTGGTCTGACGTCTATGACCATTCCTGCCAGGCGGCGAACCTGTTTCGTGCGCTGGGCGTGGGTGAGGATGACGTGGTGGCCTATGTGCTGCCCAACGCGACCGAGACGCTCGACGTGCTGATGGGCGGCATGATCGCGGGCATTGTCAACCCGATCAACCCGCTGCTGGAGCCCGAGCAGATCAGCGCCATCCTGCGCGAGACCCGCGCCAAGGTGGTCGTGACCCTGCGGCCCTTCCCAAAGACCGATCTGGCGCAGAAGGTGGCTGAGGCCGTCAAGGACGCGCCGGGTGTCACCCATTTGCTTGAGGTCGACCTGCTCCGCTACCTGACGGGCCTGAAGAAATTCATCGTGCCGCTGATCCGGCCCAAAGTGGCACATAGCCACCATGCAACCGTACTGAATTTCAACGCTGAGATGGCCAAGCAAAACAAGGCGCTCGATTTTGCCGACAGCGCCGGCGACCGGGTGGCGGCGTATTTCCATACGGGCGGCACGACGGGCATGCCGAAAGTGGCACAGCACAAATATTCGGGCATGGTCTATAACGGCTTTCTGGGTCACACGCTGTTGTTTGATGAGCAGGACGTCATCATGTGCCCGCTGCCGCTGTTCCACGTCTTTGCGGTGCATGTGATCCTGATGGCGATGATCCGGTCGGGGGCGCATGTGGTCTTCCCGACCCCGCAAGGCTACCGGGGTGACGGGGTGTTCGACAATTTCTGGAAGCTGATCGAGCGCTATCAGGTGACCTTCATGATCACCGTGCCCACGGCGATTTCCGCGCTGATGCAGCGGGCGGTGGATGCGGATATCTCCTCGTTGAAAATGGCGTTTTCTGGCTCGTCGCCTTTGCCAGTGGAGCTGTATAAGCGGTTCGAGAAGGCCTGCAACGTGACCATCACCGAAGGCTATGGCCTGACGGAGGCGACTTGCCTTGTCTCTATCAACCCGCCGGACGGGGAGAAGAAAATCGGCTCCATCGGTATCCCGTTTCCCTATTGCGACGTGCAGATCCGGGCCGTGTCGGATGGTGCGGTCATGGGGTCGGATGAGATTGGCGAGATCTGCGTCTCCAACCCCGGGGTTTTTGCAGGCAACACCTATACGGAGGCCGACAAGAACGTGGACCTCTATCGTGACGGCACTTATCTGCGCACCGGTGATCTGGGCCGCATCGACCCGGACGGCTATCTGTGGATCACGGGCCGCGCGAAGGATCTGATCATCCGGGGCGGGCATAATATTGATCCCGCCGAGATTGAGGAGGCTTTGGCCGGCCACCCGGATGTGGCCTTTGCCGGTGCCATTGGCCAGCCGGACGCGCATGCGGGGGAAATCCCCTGCGCCTATGTCGAGCTGGTTTCCGGCGCGAGCGCGACGGTCGAGGATCTGATGGCCTATTGCGAAGAGCATGTGCATGAGCGCGCCGCCTGGCCCAAATATATCGAGCTGATGGACGAGTTGCCCAAGACCGCCGTGGGCAAGATCTTCAAGCCCGACCTGCGCCGCGCGGCGATCACCCGGATCTACAACAAGGCGCTTGCCGATGCGGGCGTCGAGGCCGAAGTGACATCGGTGCTGGAAGACAAAAAGCGCGGGCTGGTGGCGCAGCTTTCAAAACGCGGCGAGGTGTCCGACACCGCTGTGACCACGGTGCTGGGCGAGTTCACCCGACCCTGGGAATGGTCCGACGCCGCGTAAGCCTCGGGGCCAAGTCTGATTTGAATGTGCGGGCCCTGCGGGGCCCGCACTTTTTTGTTTTGCGTTCTTGGAGAGCTTTGCTCTCCGCCACGCGGGCATCCTCTCAGGATATTTTCGGAACAATGATGGGGAGGGTTTGACCCGATGGGGAGAGTAAATTAGAACAAAGTAAGAACATTTAGAATCTGGAATCGCCCTTGTCGTGGAGTGCTGCCCCCACAACCCGCAAGCGTTTGCAGCGCCAGAGGGTGCCGCAGATGGCTGTCGTCAGCCTGTCGGACGTATTTGCGGATACGGCCTGGGACGGGGCGGCCGTGGGGTTTGTGCTGTCGCGCCTGCCTGCTGCAAAAGGCCCTGTGCTTTGGGTGCAGGACCGCATCTCGCGCAAGGAAAGCGGGGTGCCCTATATGCCCGGCCTGCCGGGGCTGGAGCTTTTGCGGGTTTCGGTCAACCGCCCAGTGGACGCGCTTTGGGCCATGGAAGAGGGGTTGCGCTGCGGCGCTTTGCGCGCCGTGGTGGGCGAGGTCTGGGGCGATCCGTCGGCTTTGAGCTTCACCGCGACCAAGCGGCTGGCGATGCGGGCGGAAGCCTCTGGCGTGCCTTGCCTGCTGATGCGCCGCGCGGCGGCGGCGCATTTGAGCGCGGCCCGCGACCGGTGGCGCGTGCGTTCGCTGCCTTCAACGAGCCACCCCCACGACCCGCAGGCCCCTGGTCTGCCGCGCTGGGAGGTGGAGCTGTTCCGCTCCCGCCAGGCGCAGCCGGGCACATGGGTGATCAGCGGTGACGGGGCGCAGGCGAGCGAGCGGCCAACGGATCGTGTCGATCTCCCTGCCGAACTTCGCGATGGAGCGCTGGATGCGCGCCATGTCGGACAGGTGCGCCGCGCCGCCCGATGACATTCCCGTGGTTCTCGCCAGCGAAGGGCCGCATGGCCCGGTTGTCTATGCGGCCAACCGCGCCGCCAAACTGACCGGCATTGAAGAGGGCGGGCGCGTGACCGACATGCGCGCCTTTTGCCCTGATCTTCGGGTGGAATATGCCGATGTGGCGGGGGATGCGGTGGTGTTGCAGCGACTGATGCTTTGGGCGCGGCTATGGTGCCCCTGGAGCGTGGTGGACGGCCCGCGCGGGCTCATTCTGGATACGACAGGGTCGGACCATTTGTGGGGCGGCGAGGCGGCCATGCTGGAAGATGTGCAGGCCCGGTTTGCGCGGCTAGGTTTGGGCATCGATCTCGCCGTGGCACCCACATGGGGGGCGGCCTGGGGGCTGGCGCGGTTTGGGCGGGGGCGCGATATCTGCACGGACCCGGCGCAGGATATGGCGCGGCTGCCGGTCGACAGTCTGCGGCTGGATGCGCGCAGCCTGCTGTTGCTGGGCCGGTTGGGGTTGAAGACCGTGGGGGCTTTGGCCGCGGTGCCGCGCCATTCATTGGCGCGGCGTTTTCAGCAGGAGGCGCTGGCGGGCAATCCGCTGCTTCGACTTGATCAGGCAATTGGCCGGATGGCGGAGCCCGTGTCCAGCCAGGATGACCCGCCGCGGTTTCGCGCCCAAACCATGCTGGCTGAACCGATACAGGACCCCACCCCCTATCTGCCCGCGCTATGCACCCGGCTTTGCGCTGAGCTGGAGGCGGCAGGTCACGGGGCGCGCAGCTTGCATCTGGCCGTGTTTCGCACAGATGGGGAGGTCAGCCGGGTGGAGCTCGCCTGCGCCCAGCCCACCCGCGATGCGCAGCATATGGCAGGGCTCTTCGAGGGCAAGCTTGAACGGATCAACCCTGGTTTCGGCTTCGACCAGATCACGCTGGAGGCGCTACGGGCCGAGCCGATGGTGCAGGCGCAGATCCGGCTCGATCAAAGCGCGGATGCCGCGCTTGAGCTGTCGCGGTTGATTGACCGGTTGACCGCAAGGCTGGGGCAGAATGCGGTGGAGCGACCAAGGCTGCAGGAAAGCCATCTGCCCGAACGCGCGCAGGGCTGGCACACGGCCATGGGGGACGGGGCGCTTTTGGTGCGCCCCAAGCTCACGGAACGCCCCCTCAGGCTGCTGGAGCCGCCTGAGGAAGTGCGGGTGGTTTATGCCGTGCCCGAGGGGCCGCCTGCACAGTTCATCTGGCGCAGACAAAGCTACAAGGTCGCGCGCCACTCTGGCCCTGAACGGATCGCGCCGGAATGGTGGAAGGACCGCCTCGGCGCGCGGCTACGCGACTATTACAAGGTGGAAGATCAGGCGGGGCGGCGCTGCTGGCTCTACCGTGAGGGGCTGCATGAAGACGGGCGCGGCGGGGGGGAGCCCAGGTGGTTCGTGCATGGGATCTTCGCATGACCGGGGTGGACTGTTCCAAACTGAAAGATGCGCTGACGTCTTGCGTGCAGATATCCTGCCCCGAAGCGAGCGATATGCGGGTGTGCCATGCCGCTTTCTGAAGGGCTCCCACGCCGCAGGCTAGAGGAAGAGCAGGGCGGTTTCACGCCCAACCCGCGTCAGCCCTTTGTCGAGCTGGGGCTGGCCTCGTGTTTCTCTTTCCTGCGGGGGGCTTCGGATGCGGTGGATTTGACCGCTCAGGCCAATCTGCTTGGCTATGACGCGCTGGGGGTGGCTGACCTGAACACGCTGGCAGGTGTCGTGCGCCTTCATACCGAGGCGCAGACCGCCTGTGTTCGGCCCCTGATCGGGTGTCGGCTGAGGCTTCTTTGCGGGGCGGAGGTTCTGGCCTATCCGCGCGACCGCGCCGCCTACGGACGCTTGTCGACGCTGCTGTCAAAGGGGAAAATGACGGCGCATGACGGCGCGTGGCAACTGAAGGGGGAGACCGACCTGACGCTGGAGATGCTGGTGGCGCAGGCAGATGGCCTGCAGCTTATCGCCATGCCGCCTGCCGATCTCGACAGTTTCGAGGCTGACTTCCCAAGGCTGAAACGCGCGCTGCCGGGGCTGAAACATATCGCGGCGGCCTATCTTTATACCGGCGATGACCGGGCGCGGATCAACCGGCTGGACGCTTTGGCCCGCGCGCATGGGATCGGTATTCTGGCAACCAATGATGTGCTCTACCACGCGCCTCACAGGCGGCCCTTGCAGGATGTGATGACCTGCATCCGCGAGAAGACGACAATTGCCAAGGCGGGCTTTCTGCTGGAGGCCAATGCCGAGCGGCACCTGAAACCGCCCGCTGAGATGATACGCCTGTTTGCCGAGTGGCCGCATGCGATCCGCGCCACGCGGGAGGTGGCGGATGCCTGCGATTTTTCTCTGACGGATCTGAAATACCAATACCCCCATGAGACGACGCCCGAGAATGGCACGCCCATGGCGGAGTTGGAGCGGCTGACCTGGGAAGGGGCGGGGCGGCGCTACCCAAAGGGCGTACCCGCCCATGTACGCCGCACCATCGAGAAGGAGTTTGCACTGATCGCCAAGAAGGACATCGCGCAGTATTTTCTGACGATCTACGACATTGTGCGTTTTGCGCGCCATGAGGCGGAGCCGCCCATTCTGTGCCAGGGGCGCGGCTCGGCGGCGAACTCTGCCGTGTGCTTTTGCCTGGGCGTGACCAGTGTTGACCCTGACGAGACCTCGGTGCTGTTTGAGCGTTTCCTGAGCGAGGAGCGTGACGAGCCGCCCGATATCGACGTGGATTTCGAACATGAACGGCGCGAAGAGGTCATCCAGTATATGTATGACAAATACGGCCGCGACCGGGCGGGGCTGTGTGCGACTGTGATCCATTACCGCCCGCGCTCTGCCATTCGCGAGGTCGGCAAGGCGATGGGGCTGAGCGAGGATATCACCTCGGCACTTGCAAAAACCGTCTGGGGCAGTTTCGAGCCGGAGATGAAGGATAAACGCGCGGCGGAGGCGGGGGTCAGCCTGGATGACCCCTATCTGCGCATGGTTCTCAAGCTCGCCAATCAGATGACCGGCATGCCGCGCCATCTGTCCCAGCATGTCGGCGGCTTCATCCTGACCGAACGGCCCCTGACCGAGATCGTGCCGATTGGCAATGGCGCCATGCCGGAGCGGTCTTTCATCGAGTGGGACAAGGACGATATCGACGCGCTTGGTATCTTCAAGGTGGATGTGCTGGCCCTCGGTATGCTGACCTGCATCCGCAAATGCTTCGCGCTGATGGAGGGGCATTACGGCGACGCCAAAGAGCTGGCGACAGTGCCCCAGGATGACGTGGCGACCTATGACATGCTTTGCGAAGGCGATAGCCTTGGCGTGTTTCAGGTGGAAAGCCGGGCGCAGATGGCGATGCTGCCCAAGCTGCGCCCGCGCGTGTTTTACGATCTGGTCATTCAGGTCGCCATCGTGCGGCCGGGGCCCATTCAGGGCGACATGGTGCATCCCTATCTGCGCCGCCGTCAGGGGATTGAACGGGTGAATTACCCCGCACCGGGGCCCAAACACCCGCAGGATGAGCTGCTGAAAATTCTGGGGCGGACCCTGGGCGTGCCGATCTTTCAGGAGCAGGCGATGCAGATTGCGATGGATGCGGCGCGGTTCTCCTCCAAAGAGGCCAATGAGCTCAGGAAAGCCATGGCGACCTTCCGCTCCCGCGGGACGATCGAGCGGCTGCAAGACAAGATGGTGGGCCGCATGGTGGAGCGCGGCTACGACCCGGTCTTTGCCGCGCGCTGTTTTGACCAAATCAAAGGGTTTGGCGATTACGGCTTTCCCGAAAGCCATGCGGCGAGCTTTGCCAAGCTGGTCTATGTCTCAAGCTGGATGAAATGCCATTACCCGGCAGCCTTCGCCTGCGCGCTGCTCAATTCGCAGCCGATGGGGTTCTACGCGCCCGCCCAGATCGTGCGCTGCGCGCGTGAGCATGGGGTGGAGGTGCGACCTGCGGATGTGAATTACTCTGACTGGGACAACACGCTCGAGCCGGTCAGCCCCGGTGTCTTCGCGCTGCGCATCGGGCTGAGACAGATCGACGGGCTCAGGCGGGACGCGGTGGAGCGGCTGGTGGCCGCGCGCTGCGATCCCTACACGACATTTGCCGATTTGAAGAAACGTGCGCGGCTGGATGCAGGGTCTTGCAGGGTGCTGGCGGCGGCGGATGCCTTGCGCTCGATGGGGCTCGACCGCCGTCAGGCGCTTTGGGAGACCAAGGCGCTGAAAGACGCGCCTGACCTGCCGATTTTTGCCCATGCGGAGGCCAGTGATGTCGGCGGGGAAGACTTTGTCCAACTGCCTCAGATGCCCCAGGCGGAGCATGTCGTGGCCGATTATCAGACCACTCGGCTGTCGCTCAAAGCGCATCCGATGGCCTTTTTTCGCAAGAGCCTGACCCGGCAAGGCTATGTCCGTGCCTCCAGCCTGAAAGAAATCCAGCATGGCGCGCGCGTCTCGCTCGCCGGGCTGGTGCTGGTGCGCCAGAAGCCGGGCTCAGCCAAAGGGGTCTGCTTCATCACGCTGGAGGATGAGACCGGGGTGGCCAATCTGGTGATCTGGCCCAAGATGTTTGACAGCTACCGCCCGGTGATCATGACATCGCGGCTTTTGGCAGTGCATGGTGTGGTGCAGACCGACGGGCGGGTGATCCATGTGGTGGCGCATGATCTGGTCAATCGCACGGATGCGCTGGGGGCATTATCGACCGACCGGCTGCCTGACGTGACCACCCCGACCGACGAGGTCAAGAAGCCGCTGCCCAACAATGTCGGCATGCGGGGCCACCCACGAAATGCCCGCGTGATCCCGAAATCGCGGGATTTTCACTGAGGTCAGGTTGATCTTCCCAGGCGGCGCTGTCGCCCGCAAAAAGGCCCGCCTGCGATGCAAACGGGCCCTCCATGTGGTCGTGAGTGGTCGTCTGTTAACGCGCTCGGCGCTTGACTGCAGCCAATCCGCCAAGGGCTGCCAGCAACAACAGGCCAGCTGCAGGCACCGGCACAGGGGCGAGGTTGGCATTGCTCACGCGCGCTGTCACCAGGTTCTGGCGGCGATCAGCGGCGGTGCTTTCGAGAAAGGTCAGGTCCCATAGTGCGGGGCCCTCATAGCTGTCGGCGGCGGCAAGGTAGTCTTGCGCCAGCCCTTCGACCGCCATGGAAGAAGACGCCTGAAAGGTCCCGGTGGTGATGTCCATGTCGTCATCATAAACGGCCTCCCACAAGGCCAGCTGGAACCCTGCAGAGCTGTTCGCGGAGGCTAGAACATCCTCCCCGAAATTTGCGTTGAAGACCGAAGAAATGCGCGCGATCCCTGCATCAAGCAGCGTCTTGCCTCCGTTGCCGAAGGGCGTGTCGGTGCTGACATAGCCATGCGTACCCGACGTTCCCAGCAGCGCGCCAAGATCAAGACACCAGGCGATGAATGCGTCAAGCCCGCCGGGCGTTGCGTCCCGCATAGCGAACCCGCCAGCAGCCACGCGGTTGCTGTTGCCGGCAATGTCGACATCCACCTGATCGATTGTTGTCGCCCGGTAACCTGCGGCTGAACCTTCATAGGTCAGCGACAGCGTTGAGGCGGTCGTGATCTGGGGCAGTATCAATGCGCCCAGGCATGCTGCGATTTGAAGTTTCATCCGTTCGGGTCCTCTTCACTCTACTAAAAGGCGCGGCACAATTGGTCGTGCGTTTGGCGCCGAACCTTAGATAGGGAGCGTCTGTGGATACAAAACGGGGAAAAAGCGCCAAATCACGTCATCTATGCCGAGCCTTCAGAATGGGCCTCAAGCCATTGCGATGTCTGGCAATTCGCTGCGTGCTAACGGGGCGCGCCTGGTTTTATGCCCGTTCAATGGCGGGTCAGACCCCCGATCAAACGGCCAGGCTGTGAATGTGGTCATGCTGCCGGGTCTGGTCCAGATGGGCTGCGATCAAGCGGGCAGCGGCGCTGAATTGGGGCAGGATTTCGAGCTGCTGCGCGCCTCCTTTCAAAAGGTCCGGGAAGCGCAGCCGCAGGTCAGACAGGATGGCAGCCAGCTCAGCCCTGCGGGCGGGGAAGCGCGCTATGATCTCGCTTGCATCAATCCGCCCATGACACATCATCTGATCGATCAGCGCTGCGACGAAATAGTCGTCGGCTGTGAGAATGACACCTTTGTGGGCGGCTGTGCCCCCGGCCTCGACGCGTTGCGCATAGGCTGAGGTTGATACCGCATTTTGCACATAGCCTTGCGGGAATTTCGAAATTGCGGAGGCCCCGAACCCCAGCAGCGTGGCACAGGGATCGTCTGTGTAGCCTTGAAAGTTGCGCGACATCATGCCCATTGCCGCAGCCTTGGTCAGGCTGTCATGCGGCAGAGCAAAATGATCGATGCCCAAAGCCTCATAGCCAAATTCCAAGAGCCTTTCCTTGGTGATCTGGGCCATGACGAAGCGTTGCTCTGCATCTGGCAGGGCCTCTGAGGGGATCATGACCTGGCGTTTGGAGACATGCGGCACATGCGCATAGCCATAGAGCGCGATGCGGTCAGGCTGCATCACGACCACGCGGTCAAGCGTCTTGATCAGGCTTTCAGGGGTCTGAAAAGGCAGGCCGTAGAGCAGATCGATATTGAGGCTTTTGACGCCGCGCTGGCGCAAAGCTTTGACCACCTTGCGGGTTTGCTCAAAGCCCTGCATCCGCCCGATCGCCTTTTGGACGTCCGGGTCGAAATCCTGCACGCCAATGCTGGCCCGGGTCAGGCGGTGCGCGCAGAGCGTGTTGAGGATGTCGGAGGTGACTTCGGTCGGGTCGATCTCGACAGAGAATTCGAAGTCGCAGTCAGGGGTAAGCTGCGTCTTTATCGTGTTGAGCAAGGCCTCCATCATCTCAGGGCTCAACAGCGTTGGCGTGCCGCCGCCCAGATGAAGCCTGCGCATTCTGAGGCCAGGGGGCAGCAGTCCCTCGGCGACCGTGGCAACCTCGGCAAGAAGCGTATCGACGTAATTGGCTACGGGGGACAGGGTCTTCGTCCCTTGCGTCCGGCAGGCGCAAAACCAGCAAAGACGCCGGCAGAACGGGATATGCACATAGACCGAGACAGGGTCGCCCGCCCCGACCGCGCCAAGCCAGCCGCGATGCACCCGCGCGCCGGTGTCCGGCACAAAGCGATTGGCGGGCGGATAGCTGGTATAGCGCGGCACCTTCGCGTCAAACAGCCTGTAGCGCCTTAATGTGGTGACTTGATCCATGCCGTAGTGGTAGAACCTTCTGGTGTAGCCAACATTGATCCAGATCAAGCAATATGACTTTCGTTTTCAATGAGCGAGACGGGTGCAGCAAATGCCCCATTCGGCACCGCGCCATTTGTGCGCGCTGCGACGAAGATGAGTTGCAGATGCTGGAAGGAATTAAGTCCTATACCAGCTTTGAAGCGGGTCAGACGATCATCTGGCGCGGGGATGAGCTGACGCATTTTTCTTCCGTGGTCTCAGGCATCGCCGCGCTGTCGCGCACGCTGGAAGACGGCCGAACGCAGATGGTGGGTCTGCTGCTGCCTTCTGACTTTATCGGGCGACCCGGCCGCGAGATGGTGGAGTTTGACGTCACGGCGGTGACGGATGTGACCCTGTGCCGCTTTGAGCGCAAATCCTTCGAGGGGCTGGTTGAAGACGTGCCGCATGTGTCGCAACGGATGGTGGAAATGGCGCTGGATGAACTGGATGCGGCGCGCGAATGGATGGTCCTGCTGGGCCGCAAAACGGCGCGCGAGAAGATCGCGACCTTCATCGAGATGATCGTGCGCCGTGACACGGTGCCGCTGCATGGACCCACCGACCACACGCTGCCGCTGACCCGCGAGGAGATCGCGAACTTCCTCGGCCTGACCCTGGAGACCGTCAGCCGTCAACTGACGCTGATGAAGAAAGGCGGCATCATTGCCTTTGCGGATCGGCGCAGTTTTTCCATCACCGATCTGGCCGCCTTGCATGCCGCGACGGGAGATGACGCGGATGGCGGGATGATCGTCTGATCTTCCCTGCCGTCGAAGATGGCCCCTGCTGGGGGAGCCAGATGCAGAAATACTGGCCCAACCCTATCCATCAGATCGCTCAGATACCGCCGCAGCGGGGATCAACCGGCGAGACTTGACCTAGATCAAAGCGCGACGCGCGCAGGCCCCGTAATTCTCGGGCAAATGCGGGATCAGGCTGCCCTGATTCCTGCTTTGCACAAGAAGAAGAGGGACAAAGCCGATGCAAGCGTTCAAATTTGTGGTGCTGGGGTTGATCATCTTAATTGCGGCCTATGCGGCGGATCAGGGTCATGACTTGGCCTTCCGTCTCCATGGTTTTCTGATCTTGGTTGTGGCCGCCGGGTTGTTTGTGTGGCTGCTGCGCCGCGTTGGGGAGCCGCGCCCCGCCCCGATCCTCGAAGATTACAAGGATGACGTGGTGCGCGCGGGCGTCCTTGCAACTGCCTTTTGGGGTATGGCCGGGTTGGCCGTTGGCGTGCTCATCGCATTTCAGCTGGCCTATCCGGCGCTCAATTTTGAATGGGCGCAGCCATTTGGCAATTTCGGCAGGCTGCGGCCGCTTCACACCTCTGCGGTGATCTTTGCCTTCGGGGGCAACGCGCTGATCGCGTCTTCCATCTACATCGTGCAACGCACCAGCCGGACCCGGCTGTTTGGCGGCAACCTCGTTTGGTTCGTCTTCTGGGGCTACCAGCTGTTCATCGTGCTGGCCGCAACGGGCTACCTGCTGGGGGCCACGCAGTCCAAGGAATATGCCGAACCCGAATGGTATGTCGACATCTGGCTGACCGTGGTTTGGGTCTGCTACCTGGTGGTGTTTCTTGGCACGATCATCAAGCGCCGCGAGCGTCACATCTACGTGGCCAACTGGTTCTTCCTGGCCTTCATCATCACCGTCGCCATGCTGCATGTCGTCAACAATCTGGCGGTTCCGGTGAGCATCTGGGGTTCCAAATCCGTGCAGCTTTTCGGCGGCGTGCAGGACGCGATGACGCAATGGTGGTACGGCCATAATGCCGTGGGTTTCTTCCTGACGGCAGGCTTTCTGGGGATGATGTATTACTACGTCCCCAAACAGGCCAACCGGCCCGTCTATTCCTACAAGCTGTCCATCGTGCATTTTTGGGCGCTGATCTTCCTATACATCTGGGCCGGTCCGCACCATTTGCATTACACCGCTCTGCCTGACTGGGCCTCGACGCTCGGCATGGTGTTCTCGGTGGTGCTGTGGATGCCAAGCTGGGCGGGGATGATGAACGGGCTGATGACGCTGAACGGTGCGTGGGACAAGATCCGCACCGACCCGATCATCCGCTTCCTTGTGGCCTCGCTAGCCTTTTACGGCATGTCGACCTTTGAGGGGCCGATGATGTCGATCCGGGCGGTCAACTCCCTGTCGCACTATACGGATTGGACCGTGGGCCACGTGCATTCCGGCGCGCTTGGCTGGAACGGCATGATCATCTTTGCGATGATCTACTTCCTGACCCCGCGCCTGTGGAACCGTGGTGCGATGTATTCGACCCAGGCGATGAGCTGGCATTTCTGGCTCGCGATGATCGGCATCGTGCTCTACGCGTCGTCAATGTGGGTGTCAGGCATCATGGAAGGTCTGATGTGGCGCGAGGTCGACGATCAGGGCTTCCTGGTCAACAGCTTCGCCGACACGGTCAGCGCCAAGTTCCCGATGTATGTGGTGCGCGCGGTGGGCGGGGTGCTCTACCTCGCTGGCGCCGGGATCATGTGCTGGAACATGTGGAAGACCATCCGCGGCTATGCCCCTGTGAGCCAACCCATATCCCAAATGACCCCACCGGCTGGCGCCTCTGCCGCCCCGGCTGAATAAGGAGCGCAAACAAATGGCACTTATCGACAAACACGTCATTCTTGAGCGCAGCCCGACCCTGCTGCTGGGGGTCTCGCTTGCGGTGGTCACAATCGGGGGCATCGTGGAGATCGCGCCGCTCTTTTGGTTGGAGAACACAATCGAAGATGTGGAGGGCATGCGTCCATACTCCCCGCTCGAACTCGCAGGGCGCGACATCTACATTCGGGAGGGCTGTTATGTCTGCCACTCCCAGATGATCCGGCCGATGCGCGACGAGGTGGAACGCTACGGGCATTACAGCCTTGCGGCAGAAAGCATGTATGACCACCCGTTTCTGTGGGGGTCCAAACGCACCGGGCCTGACCTGGCGCGGGTTGGCGGGCGCTATTCGGATGACTGGCATCTCGACCATCTGATCAACCCGCAATCCGTCGTACCCGAAAGTATCATGCCGAAATACGGGTTTCTTATGAATGCAGCACTCGATGGCGATGATATCGAGGCTCTGATGCGAACCCACCGGTTCGTGGGCGTGCCCTACACGGATGACCAGATCGCAAGTGCCACGGCAGATTTCCGGGTGCAGGTCGACCCTGACGGAGATTGGGACGAGATGGCCGAGCGCTACCCGGGGGCTGCCATTGCCAATTTCGACGGGCAGCCAGAGATCACCGAGATGGATGCGCTGATCGCTTACATGCAGATGCTGGGCACGCTTGTCGATTTCTCGACCTTCACGCCTGATGCCAATCGCTAAGAGGGGACATAACAATGGAAACCTACACGATCCTGCGCGCCTTCGCTGACAGCTGGTTCCTTGTGGCGATGTTCGCCTTCTTTCTGGGCGCTTGCCTCTTCGCCTTCTGGCCGTCGCTCAAAGCCCACCGGGACGATGCGGCAGGCATACCGCTGCGCGATGGTGACGTGCTTTGCGGCAAGGACTGCGCGAATTGCGCCTGTAAAACCTATATCTTGAAGGGGCTGAGCCATGGATAAGCCACGCATTGACGATTTAACCGGTCGGGAGACCATGGGCCATGATTTCGACGGCATCGAAGAGCTCAACACCCCCATGCCGCGCTGGTGGCTGATCTCCTTCTACCTGCTGATCATCTGGGGGATTGGGTACACGATTGCCTATCCGGCCTGGCCGATGATCTCGGGCGCGACAGCGGGGCTGTTGGGGTATTCGACCCG
>CAYLVP010000031.1:0-23522 GCA_964387155.1 uncultured Rhodobacterales bacterium
CCGGGCTGATCGTGATCGACTTCATCGACATGGAAGAGCGGCGCAACAACAACGCGGTTGAGAAGAAGCTGAAAGACAAGCTGAAAACCGACCGGGCGCGCATCCAGGTGGGCCGCATCTCGGGCTTTGGACTGTTGGAGATGTCGCGGCAGCGCCTGCGCCCCGGTATGTTGGAAGCCACCACCCAGCCTTGCCCATCGTGCCACGGGACCGGGTTGATCCGCTCGGACGATTCGCTGGCCTTGACGATCCTGCGCCAGCTTGAGGAAGAAGGCACGCGCAAGCGGTCGCGCGAGGTTCTGCTGACCGCACCGGTGGCGGTCATCAACTATCTGATGAACTCCAAACGCGAGAGCATCGCGGATATTGAGGCGCGCTACGGCATGGCGGTCCGCCTTGAGGCGGATCCGCATAAAGTCAGCCCCGATTTCACCATCGAGAAGTTCAAGACGGCGACCCGCAACCTGGCCCCTGTCGTGGCCAAAAGCGCGGCCATTTCCATGGACAGCATCGATATGTCCGACCTCGAAGATGTGGTCGAGGTCGATGAGGAGGAGGCACCCGCCGCACAAAACGTGCAGCCCGAGCCGGAGCTGGATGAAGACGGCAACCCCAAGAAAAAGCGTCGCCGCAGGCGGCGCGGTGGGCGTGGCCGAAACCGCAACCGTGATGGTGAGCAGTCCGAGGCGCAGAGCGCCGAAACTGACGCGCAAGAGACGCCGACGACCGAGGAGGATGACGACCCACGGCCATCCATCGCAGAGGCGAAGGCGGCGCAGGGCGCGGATGGTGCGGCAGAAGACCAGCCGAAACCCAAACGCAAGTCGCGGGCGAAGAAAGCCAAGGAGGCCGAGGCTGCTGATGTGCCTGAAGACGGCGCAGAAGCAGCAGCCGAGACCGTCGAAGAGAAGCCTAAGCGCAAGCGGACCCGCAAGAAAAAGGACGATGTCGCGGCCGATGCCCCGTCGGGTGAGACGCCTGTTGAAGAGGCGCCGCAAGCAGACGCCCCCGAACCGGCACCAGAGGCAGCGGGTGACGCAGATGCGGAGCCAGAGGCCAAACCCGCGCGCAAACGCCGCTCGCGGGCCAAGCCGAAAGCCAAGGCCGCAGATGAGCTTGCGTCCGAGCCCGTGGCTGAACCCGCCATCGTCGTGGAAGCCGCTGCGGAAGAAGCTGGCGAGACGGCACTGGCTGAAAAGCCAAAGCGGACGCGCAAACGCACGTCAGGCACCACCCCGATCGCGAGCGTCACCTCGGGCGAAATCGAGGGCGAGACTGCGACCGATGAAAAGCCCAAGAAGCGCCGTGGCTGGTGGTCCCTGGGCCGGTAGCTGCGCCAAATCTTACGAAGACCAACGCCGGGGCCGGGTGCTCCGGCGTTTCTCGGTGGCCCTCCCCGGATCACAGGCCGCTTGACGCATCGGTGCGGGCCTGAAACGGTTGCCCCATGATCGACCATGTCAACCTGCCGGTCTCCGACCTCAACCGCTCCAAGGTGTTTTATGACGCTGTCTTGGCGGCGCTGGGCGTCCAGCCGCTGGTCAGCGAGGAGGATGTGGTGGGCTACGGCACCGATCACTGGTCATTTGGTGTGGAGGCGACCGAGGGGGCGTTTGCGCCGCTCCACCTGGCGTTTCGGGCCCCCACCAACGCGCAGGTCCTCGCGTTTTACGGGGCCGCATTGGCGCATGGCGGCGTCGACAATGGCGCGCCGGGGCCGCGCCCGGAGTATGGCCCGAGCTATTTTGCGGCCTTTATCCGGGACCCGGACGGCCACAATATCGAGGCGGTCTGCCGTTCTTGATCCCTGCGGGCTAGCGCCGCTTTGCTGACACGGTTGCAATCGACAAGACATCCTGCGCCCGCAGCGCGCCACGGCTGCCAGTGGGCAGGGCACCCAGCGCGCGTTTGGCGTGGAGCTGCGCCTCTTTGAACCGACCGATCACAAGGTAACGCTCCGCCGTGGCGACAGAGGCCATGGCATTTTGCCCGCTCTTGGCATGGGCGAGGGCAAGATTGCGCAGCATCGAGGGATCACCGGGGTCGCGGGCGCGGGCGGCCTCTAGCACGCGCAACGCCTCGCTCGAGCTGGCCTTTGTGTTGACCGCCAGCAGCGCCCGCCCCAAGCCGGAAAGCAGCAGGGGGTTATTGCCGCCCAGCGACACCGCGTTGCGATAGGATTGTACGGCTGCGGCCGGGTTGTTGCTTTCCAGCAGGATCTGGCCCCGCAACTCATGGTAATAGGGATCGCGCGGGCGCATTTGCAGCAGGCGGCCCATCTCGGCGAGGGCCTTTTTGGGTTGCGGCTGGCGGTGCAGCGCCACGGCGCGGCGCAGCGTTGCGATCTCGTCCTGCCCCTTGGCCTCGCGTTTGCGCAGCGTGGCGCGCGGATTGCGCAAGAACCCTTCCAGTTTGGCATCCATCCGGTTGAACCAGTAGATGGTCTCGGCAGGCGTTGGTCGGGTCCGCGCCTTATAGGCGGCCGCGTAGCCCTTCACGGCCCTTTGCCGGTCCTGCGTCAGCGGATGGGTCCGTGCGTAAGGGTCCTGACGCGCAGCGCGCAGCGCCTCTTGCCCGCGAAAGAGGTTCAGCACATCGCTCATCGCGGTGGGATCGATCCCCGCACTGGCCATGTAACGCAACGCGGATTGATCGGCGGACGCTTCCTCCGACCGCGTATGTTTGAAAAACACCCGTTGCGCAGAGCTTTGCGTGCCAGCGGCCAGCCCCACCGCAGCGGCGCCTTCGCCTTTTGCGGCAGCCGCGATGGAAAGCGCCAGCCCGATGGCGGCGACCCGGCTGGCCGCACGCGCATTGCCCGCGCGCGTGACCAAATGGCCATTGGCGATATGGGCGATCTCATGGGCCAGCACGGCTTGCAACGCCTCGGGGCGTTGCAGTTTCAGGATCAAACCGGAATGGATGAAGATGTGGCGGCTATCAACGACGAAGGCGTTGAGCGACGGGTCATTGATCACCAGAATGCGGATCGAATTTGCGCCAAGCCCGGCCGCGCGCAGCACCGGTTTGGCAATTTCGCGCAGCGAGCGTTCGATTTCCGCGTCACGGATGACGCTGAGCGCATGGGCGGGCAGGGCCAGACAAATAGCGAGCAATATGGCAAAGAGACGGGCCAAACTGGCCTCCTTTCATTGACCTTTGCCGCAAGGATTGTTTGAAGCGGCAAGGATATCCCAGACTGCGAGGACGCGATGCGAATTTCAAGCCGGGGCGAGGTCGATCCGTTCATTGTGATGGATGTGATGGAGGCTGCAAGAAAACGTGAGGCAGCCGGGCACAGCGTCATCCATATGGAGGTGGGCCAGCCTGGAACGCCTGCGCCCGGGGCTGCCCGTGCCGCGCTTGCGCAAGCGATGGAGCAAGACGCGCTGGGCTACACTGTGGCCCTTGGCATGCCAGAGCTGCGCGCCGGTATCGCGGCGCTTTACCGCGACTGGTACGGCGTCGATCTGAACCCGGAACGGGTGGTGATCACCGCAGGCTCCTCTGCCGCCTTCGTGTTGGCCTTCTCGGCCCTGTTTGACGCAGGCGAGACGGTCGGCGTCACCGAGCCGGGCTACCCCAGTTACCGCCAGATCCTGCGCGCCTTGAGCCTGACCCCGCATCCAATCCCCACCCATGCGAAGGCCCGCCATGTGCCCCAGCTGCCGGAGGCGGAACTGGCGGGGATGATCGTGGCCTCGCCGGCCAATCCCACCGGCACGACGCTGTCGCGCGACGATCTTGCCGCCCTGATCACCGCCTGCCACGCCCGAGATGTGGCGTTCATTTCCGACGAGATCTACCACGGCGTCCAATATGAGGGGCGCGCGGTCAGCGCGTTGGAAATCAGCGATGATGTCTACGTCATCAACTCCTTCTCCAAGTATTTTTCGATGACAGGCTGGCGGCTTGGCTGGATGGTGGTGCCCGAAGATCAGGTGCGCCGGGTCGAGCGGCTTGCGCAAAACATGTTCATCTGCGCGCCGCATGCAGCACAGGTGGCGGCCCTTGGCGCGCTGAGCGCGCGGGAGGAGACTGAAGCCATGCTGCAGGTCTATGCCCGGAACCGTCGCCTGCTGCTGGATGGCCTTCCCAAAGCCGGGTTTGACCGGATCGCGCCACCCGATGGCGCCTTCTATATTTACGCGGATATTTCCCAGCATAGCGACGATTCACTGGCCTTCTGCGAGGAGGTGCTGGAAGGCGCAGGTGTGGCAATCACCCCCGGGCTGGATTTTGACCCGGTGCGGGGGCATCAGACTGTACGCTTTTCCTATGCGGGGAGCACGGCGGATATGATCGAAGGGCTCGCGCGGTTGCAGCGCTTCATGGCGGGCAGGGCGGCATAGCCTGGCGCGATAAACGACGCGACAGCGTGCCATTGGTTTGCTAGACTTGTCCCCAGAAACAATAAAACACTCCGAGGCAATCGGGAGGTTATGCACAGGCTTTTTCTTTCAGTGGTTCTCTGCTGCATATGTGCGGTGGGGGCCGAGGCGCAGCAATTGCGCGCGCTCGCGCGGCTGGACCCTGCGGGATCCGGTATCGAAGATGTGGCAGGCGGGGTCGCGGTGACGCTGGCGCTGACGCAGGCCGTGCCTTACCGGGTCTTTACCTTGGACGCGCCGATGCGGGTGGTGCTCGACTTTCGCGAGCTGGCCTTTGACGGTGACGTGGCCGCCCTGGATCGTTCAGAGCGTATCACGGGCCTCGCGGCGGGGCTCTACCAACCGGGCTGGTCGCGGCTTGTGCTTGAACTGGACCGCCCGATGGAAGTGATCGAAGCGGGGCTTGAGACGGACGCAAGCGACGGCGACGCGGTGGTCCGGGTGACCATGGCTGCCACCAGCGCCGAGGCGTTCGCCGCCTCAGCCGGTACGCCCGAGCCGCGTCGCAACAAGGCAATGCCGGTCGCCGCAGATGACGGGCGGCTGGTCGTGGTGCTTGACCCCGGGCATGGGGGCGTTGATCCGGGTGCGCAACGTGGCGGGCATAACGAGGCCGATTTGATGCTGGGTTTTGCCCGCGAGCTGAAAGAGGCTTTGCTCAGGGGGGGCGTCGACGATGTCGTCATGACCCGCACGGATGATCGCTTCGTGTCGCTGCCTGCGCGGGTCTCTGTCGCAAGGGCGGCGGGGGCGGATTTGTTCCTTTCCCTCCATGCGGATGCCATTGCCAAAGGCCGCGCGACCGGCACGACAATCTACACTTTGTCGCAAGACGCAACAGATGCGGCCAGTGCGGCCTTGGCTGAGCGGCAGGACCGGCAGGATATTCTGGCAGGCGTGGATCTGCGCGCGCAGGACGACCAGATCGCGACCGTCTTGATGGACCTGGCCCGGCTGCAAACCGCGCCCCGCACCGACCGGCTCGCTGATGAGATGGTGACGGGGCTGCAGACCCACCTGGGCAAGCTGCACAAACGCCCGCGACTGGAAGCTGCCTTCTCGGTGCTCAAGGCGCCCGACATCCCATCGGTTTTGATCGAGCTGGGGTTCATGTCCTCTGAGACGGACCTTGCCAACCTTACGGATCCCAGATGGCGGGCGCGGGCGGCCGACGGCATCGTGGCGGCGGTTAATGCCTGGGCCCTCGACGACACAGCGCGGAGCAATTGAGATGACGCAGCGGCATTTGCCAGATTGTGACCGAAACCGGCGGGCATTGGCCTGCATTTGCGGATCACGCATTTTGACCTGCACGCCTGTAACGCCTATATTCAACACGTACATTAACAGGGGACAGCGGTGATACTGCGCGCGATTCTTTCCTTCTTCGGCTCGATCTTCAGTCTGGTGACCATTGGCATGGTGGCCGTCGCCATGCTGGTTGGTGCGATCTTCATGATGTATGCGCGCGATCTGCCCAATACGGACGAGCTGGCGCAATACACGCCGCCGACGATCAGTCGCATCTACTCTGGCCAAGGGGAGCTGATTGACGAGTTCGCGGAAGAGCGCCGCCTTTTTGCGCCCGCCGACGCAATTCCCGATCTAGTGAAGCAGGCCTTCATCTCTGCCGAGGACAAGAATTTCTATACGCATCAGGGCTATGACCCGCTGGGCATGGTGTCGGCAGCCGTCGATTATGCCCAAGGCGGGCGGCTGCGCGGGGCGTCGACCATCACGCAGCAGGTGATGAAGAACTTCCTGCTGGGCGGGGAACGGTCCGCCGAGCGCAAGATCAAAGAGCTTATCCTCGCCTCCCGCATCGAAGGCACCCTGAGCAAGGACAAGATCCTGGAGCTCTATCTGAACGAAATTTTCCTAGGGCAGAACAGCTTTGGCGTGGCCGCAGCGGCGCAGACCTATTTCAACAAGACCCTGTCCGAGCTCTCGGTTGAAGAGGCCGCTTATCTGGCCGTGCTGCCCAAAGCACCGTCCAATTACCACCCCGTCCGCGAGATGGAACGCGCGATAGGCCGCCGCAACTTCGTGCTGCGCGAAATGTATGAGAATGGCTATATCGACCTGGCCGAATATGAACGCGCGAAAGACGCGCCGCTGATGACTGTGCAGAACGGCGATTTCGAAGGGTTCAAAGGGCAGATCCGCGACCGCGACTACTTCACCGATGAGATACGTCGCCAACTGTCGGACAATTTCGGCAAAGAGGAATTCTTCGGCGGTGGTCTGACCATCCGGGCAACCGTGGATCGCGAGCTACAGGATGAAGCGGCCAAATCGCTGCGCACGGCCTTGGAAAGCTACGATCGCGGCCAGGGTATTTTCCATCAGGTAAAGACCAAGGTTGAGCCTGAGCTTCTGGCCGATGGCGGCTGGCGCGCCGCGTTGAACGAAACGGTCTTCCCGCGTGATGTCGCTGGCTGGTCTGTCGCCGTTGTGCTGGGTCTTGAAGGGGCGGATGCCCTGATCGGGGTCGCCGGTCAGGAGGACCTGGGCACGCTGACGGGCGAGGATGTCAAATGGGCTCGGCCCCGACGCGAGGACGGTTCGCTGGGTGAGCGTCGCGCCTCTGTCGATAACCTGCTGGATGTGGGGGACGTGATCCATGTGCGCCCCCGCGAGGATGGCACCTGGTCGCTGCGGCAAATCCCGCAGGTGCAGGGCGGCTTTATGGCGATGGATGTCAACACGGGCCGTGTTCTGGCGATGCAGGGCGGGTTCTCCTACCAGCACTCGGTGTTCAACAGGGCGACACAGGCCAGACGGCAGCCCGGCTCGTCCTTCAAACCGTTTGTCTACGCGGCTGCGCTGGATTCAGGATTTGCGCCCAACACGATTGTGGTTGATGCACCGATTGAAATCAACACGCCCCAGGGCCTCTGGCGGCCCAAGAACGCGTCGAACCGCTTCTACGGCCCAGCGCCGCTGCGCACCGGGATCGAGCGGTCGCGGAACCTGATGACGATCCGACTGGCTGAAGAGATCGGCATGGGCACCGTCGCCCAATATGCGGAACGGTTTGGCGTCTATGACGACATGAACCCTTTCCTGTCGAATGCGCTGGGCGCGCAGGAATCGACGCTTTTCAAAATGGTGGCGGCCTACGCGATGTTTGCAAATGGTGGCGAGCGGGTGGAGCCGACCTTGGTGGACCGTGTGCAGGATCGTTGGGGGCGGACCGTGTATCGCCATGACCAACGCGTCTGCGAAGACTGCCAGCTGGCATCGCTTGATTCCGATTTCGCGCCAAAGATCGTGTCGAACCGCGAACGGGTGATGGATGCGATTACCGCCTATCAGTTGACCTCGATGATGCGCGGCGTGGTCGAACGCGGCACGGCGGCCAAGACCGTGAACCTGTCCGTGCCCACCGCCGGCAAAACCGGGACAACCAACGACGCCAAAGATGTGTGGTTCGTGGGCTTTACCTCAAACATCGTGGCGGGCTGCTATATCGGCTATGACCGTCCGCGCAGCCTTGGCAAAGGTGCCTCGGGCGGTGGTATGTGCGGCCCGGTCTTTGATCGCTTCATGCGCCAAGCCACGGCCAAATATGGGGGCGGTGACTTTGACGTGCCGCCGGGCGGGTATTTCGTGCCCATCGACCGCTTCACCGGCGCGCCGCTGCCCGATGGCAGCCGGGGCGAGCATGTCGTGCAGGAGTATTTCCGCGAGGGAGAATTCCCCGACTATGGCATCGGCAATATTCTTGATGGCGGTTTTGCGATGGGGTCGAACCTGAACCTTTACTCGCGGGGCGATCAGTCTGTGAATGCGGTGACGGAGGTGACAACCTCCTCCGGCCGCACGGCAGTGATCCCGAAGCGCGCCAATTTTGGCACGCTCAGCTCGGGCGGTTTGTACTGACCCATCCGCATTTGGGGTTGGACGCCGCCGCGCCCATTGCCTATCTAGAAGCCCAGCCAAGACAGAAAGACCGATCCCATGCGCGCAGACGCACAAAATGCCGTTGAGGCCATCACCAAATCGCTGGACCTTCTCAAATCCCGCATGGACTGGGACACTGCCGCGCACCGGTTGGAGGAATTCAACGCGCGGGTGGAGGACCCGACCCTGTGGGACGATCCAGAGAAGGCGCAGAAGCTGATGCGGGACCGTCAGTCTTTGGTGGATGCGATGGACAGCTACACCTCCATGCAGCAGGAGCTTAACGACAATGTCGAGCTGATTGAGCTGGGAGAGATGGAAGATGACGCCGACGTCGTGAAGGAGGCCGAGGCCGCGCTGACCGCGCTCGTCGAAAAAGCGGCGGCGAAGGAGCTCGAGGCGCTGCTCGATGGTGAGGCGGATGCCAATGACACGTTCCTTGAAATCAACGCGGGCGCCGGTGGCACTGAAAGCTGCGACTGGGCCTCAATGCTCGCGCGCATGTATACAAGGTGGGCGGAGAAGCGCGGCTTCAAAGTAGAGCTGCAATCGCAATCGCCCGGCGACGAGGCCGGGATCAAATCTGCCGCCTATAAGATCAGCGGGCACAATGCTTATGGCTGGCTGAAATCAGAAAGTGGCGTGCACCGGCTTGTGCGCATCTCGCCCTTCGATTCCGCGGCCAAGCGGCACACGTCTTTCACCTCGGTCTGGGTCTATCCCGTCGTCGACGACAATATCGAGATCGAGGTAAACGCCGCTGATATCCGCATCGACACGTATCGGTCCTCTGGGGCCGGTGGGCAGCATGTCAACACGACGGATTCGGCGGTGCGCATCACCCATGAGCCTACGGGTATCGTTGTGACCTCCTCCGAGAAGTCACAACACCAGAACCGTGACATTGCGATGAAAGCGTTGAAATCGCGCCTCTACCAGATGGAGCTGGACCGCCGGAACGCCGCGATCAACGAGGCACATGAGAACAAAGGGGATGCGGGCTGGGGCAACCAAATCCGGTCCTACGTGCTGCAGCCCTATCAGATGGTAAAGGACCTGCGCACAAATCACGAGACCTCCGACACCAAAGGTGTGCTCGACGGGGATTTGGATGGGTTCATGGCCGAGACGCTGGCCCAGAACGTTGCGGGAAAAAGCCGGGCGGACGCGCAAGGCTAAGGGTCAAGAGACAACGCTGGACAATTCCTGTTGCGGTGCTTTGTGTTTGCCGCCGCCGCCACGGCCACTTTTCATCCCGCTGAAGAGGGAAATCACGGCGGCAATCGTGCAGAGCACGGCTGAGATTGCCGCGAAACGCGCGAATGCGGCGTTTGACGCAGTGGCGTGGCTTGCAAGCTCGGAGGTCTCCCCGAAGCTGCCACTGCCGCCTGCGGCGCCGTAGGTCACGGCGATCACGCTTCCCATGGTCGCCACCGAAATCAGCCCGGCCATCCGTGTGACGGCATTATTGACGCCCGAGGCGGTACCGGTCTTGTGGCTTTCAACCGAGCCCATCACAGCCGTCGATAGCGGGGCCACAACCAGCGCCATGCCGATCCCTTGCAGGCACATGGCGGGGATAACCGAGCCCCAGAAATTATGGCTGTCTGCGACCATCGCCAGAATGGTGTAGCCCGCAGCCAGGACCAGCGAGCCCGCAACCAAAAGCGGGGCGGGTCCGTAACGGTCCGCGAGTTTGCCGGAAGTCCCCGACAGAATCGCAATGAAGAAGGACAGCGGCGCATAGGCTGCCGAGGTCTCGATCTCGGTCACGCCCCAGCCCCCAACCACGGCCATCGGCAGATACATCGATATGGTTGAAAAAGAGAAATAGATGAAGAAGCTGACAATATTGGCGATGGTGAAACGCGTGTTGCTGAACAGCTCCAACGGCATCATCGGGTGTGGGCTGCGCTTTTCGACCAGAAGAAAAGCGGCCAATGCGGTCACGCCCGCGCCCCCGTAGAGCAGCGATTTTGCATCGATTAGGTCGCCATGCTCCGCCCCAGACAGGGCCCAGGCGATCAGCCCAAGCCCCAGGGTTGCCAGAATGCCGCCCGGCAAATCCACCCCCCGGTCGGGCTGCGGGGGATCACGTTCGATCTTGCGCCAAAGGACAAAAAGCGCAAGCCCGCCAAGCGGCAGATTGATCCCGAAGATGTAGCGCCAGGTGTCGCTGTCCCCGTAGGTCAGCGCCAGCCCGCCAATGATCGGGCCAAGCGCTGCGGTGATCGCGGAGGAGGCGGCCCATATGCCAATAGCGCGTCCGCGCTCCTCTGGCGGGTAGGCGCGGGAGATCAGCGCGAGCGATCCCGGGACCATGAAGGCCGCGCCGATCCCTTGCAGCGCACGGGCGATGATCAAAAATTGCGGCGTCGGGGCCAAGGCACAGGCAATCGAGGCCACAATGAACAGCGCGATGCCCCCCGCAAACACGCGGGCCAGGCCGAACCGGTCACCAATCGCGCCACCCACCAGGATCAGCGCTGACAGGGTCAGCATGTAAGCGTTGGAAATCCACTGCGCCTGAACGAGGGTTGCAACCAGGCTTTCACGCATGCCGGGCAGCGCAATAGCCACCATAGAGCCATCAATAAAGCCCAGCCCGGAGGCTAGAATTGCGGCAAATAAAATATATTTTCGCGCCTCGGGGGCGCATAAAGTGTAAGGCCCCGAGCCTGTATCAGTCTCTGGGGCCGGGGTGTTGGTCATGTAATGCTAGCTTTTCGCTGTGTCTGCTTTGGCTGGGGGAGGGCTGGCCTGCTTGGACGCGCCGGTGTTGAGCGGGTCGTCCTGGCGTTGCACCGAGCCCTCGAAATGAGCCCCGGATTCAATCGCGATGGTCTTGTGAATGATGTCGCCCTCGACGCGGGCGGTGGAGGTCAGCCGCACTTTCAAACCGCGCACGCGGCCAACGATACGGCCATTGACGACAACATCATCGGCGATGATTTCGCCTTTGATGACGGCCGACTCCCCGACGGTCAGTAGATGCGCGCGGATGTCGCCCTCGACAGTGCCTTCCACCTGAATATCGCCGGTCGTCTTCAGGTTGCCGGTGATGACAAGGTCAGAGGACAGCGCCGAAGGTGCGGCTTTGGGGCGTGGCGCGGTGCTGGCAAGATCAGGCTTGGGGGCGGACGATGCCGATCCCGCGCTGGGCTGTGAACCGGAAGCTGCCCCGTCTTTGGGAGAGGGGTTTGGTTCGTTGATCTTGCTTTTAGAAAACATCGCGTCCTGCCTTGATATAGGTCATTGGGTTTACGGGGTTGCCGTTGACGCGAACCTCGTAATGAAGGTGCGTCCCGGTGACCCGGCCAGTCGCTCCCATATCACCGATGCGCTCGCCGCGCGAGACTTTTTGACCCACATTGACGCGAATTCTGGAGTTATGCGCATATCGTGTCTCGATACCAAACGCATGCCGGATTTTGATCAGCTTACCATATCCTGACTGCCACCCCGCATGGGTCACAACACCGTCCGCCGATGCGTAGATCGGGGTGCCGGGAGAGGCTGCAAAATCTACGCCTGCGTGCATGCGACGACCCGCGCCTTTTGGATCATTGCGATACCCAAAGCCCGATGTGAAGCGGAACGCAGATTTGACCGGAAGACCCACGGGCGTCTTGTCAGCCGCGATGCGGAACAGGTTGATCCGGTCAAGCTCTTTGAGCAGTCGGTTGGCGCGTTCCGTGGTCGCGTCGGGGATCACCGTCCCGCCTGAGGTCGATTTGGTGACGGGCAGAAGCGGGCCACCTTGCCCGGAATAGCCACGCCGCACTTCGTTGAGGATCGTCTCAGTGGGCATGCCAGCGGCGCGGAACATCTTGTCCAGCGGCTCGAGCGAAACGGTCACGGCCTCTTCCAAACGCTGGAAGATGCGATCATTGCGGTCGTCGCTCAGTTGAATCTCGAATTCGAGATCGGACACAATCTGTTCGGCCTCGGAGGAGAATTTCAGCGCCTCGTCGCGCTCCGTCGCGGTGCGCTCAAGCGCCGCGGTCAGGAAGGCAACCGATCCATCCACCGACTTGGCGCGCGCGACAAGCGGCGCCTCACCGGACCGCTCTGCTTCGATCTCAGCGACCAGAGTGTCATGCTCGGCCCGGGCACCGTCGCGTTCCTTGATGGTGCGGCGCAGTGTCTTCTGGATCACCTCGATCCCGGTTTCCAGCTCGGTCCGGCGGTCTTCCGAGGCCAGCAATTCGCTTTGCATGTCCGAGATTTGCTCAAGCGCCACGAAAAACCGATCCTGTGCCGCAGCGGCCTCGGTGGCGCGGTCGTCGCGTTCAAGGCTCAGCGCGTTGAGGCGGGCCTCATAGATGGCACGTTCGCGTTGTGCCTGCTCGCGCTGGTTGCCTGACCCGATGATGTCCATCAGGAAAATGGCGGTGACAACGATGGTCCAGGTCATGAGGACAGCACCGCCCGCCATGACCGTCGCCGTGGTAAGAGGGCGCAGGCGGATGAACCGCGTACCGCTCTCGGATTTCATAAAAACGCGCTGCTCAGGCAGTTTACGCTCAAGCACATGGTTGAGCTTGTCTAGCAATCGTGTGTGCACAATGTCGCCCCGTCGTAACCCAGATTTATCGCACAGCGCTGCAAGTGTCCCCAAACACCCTTGGGCAACGCGTGACTTTGTCTACGCTGTTTGAACCGCTATCGCAATGAAATGGCGTAAAAATTGGCACCATCGCGCGAATTTTCGCTCACAAAATATGCGAATCTTAGGGTGGGGAGGAAATTGAGACAGCCGCCTCAGGTCAGCGCGGGCGGAGTCTCGGTCAGGGGCCAGTAGAAATCCGGCGCGATCCCGGCCTCAGCCCGCTTTTCCTCGTTAAAGGGCGGGCGCAGTTTGGAATGGAAGTAGCGCTGCACAAGCGCATGAAATTCCAGCTTTGGGTCACGGTCAAACCGCCCGCAGAGGAAGTGAAACCATTTCGAGCCATAGGCGACATGTGCCACCTCCTCGGCATAGATGGTTTCCAGCGCCTCTACCGCTTGGGTGTCCTTGGCCTGGCGAAACAGCTTGATCATGCCTGGGGTGACATCAAGCCCGCGCGCCTCCAGCACCATCGGGACGACCGCCAGCCGCCCCATGATGTCGGTGGCCGTGTCCGAGGCGGCCTGCCACATGCCAGCATGTGCGGGAAAGGCACCGTAGAAGCTGCCCTGGCTTTCAAGACAATCCGATAACAGTCGGAAATGCTTGGATTCTTCATCCGCAGCCTTCACCCAGTCATCATAGAAACCCAGCGGGAACTCAGTGTCGGGAAACCGGGCGATGATATCCCAATGCAAGTCGACCGCATTCAGCTCGATATGGGCGATTGCGTGCAGCATGGCGGCGCGGCCCTCAGGGGTGCCGGGCTTTCGCTGCGGCACGTCGCGCGGGTTCAGCAGCGCGGGCGTGTCGGGGCGCGCAGGGAAATCCGGCGGAGTGGCCGTGCCGAGGATGATCGCCTCGCCGCTGTCGCGTGCAGCTTTCCACCGCGCGGCATGGGCGCAACTGATGGCCGTCTTCTGCCACGGGTCCGCGGTGGTCAGAACTTCGACAGCCATCTCGCGCAGGGAGGCGCTCATGCGGCTTGAACCGCCTCCAGCACGGCCTCGACATGGCCGGGGACCCGCACCTTATGCCAGGCCTGCAGAACCTTGCCTTCGCCATCGATCAGGAAGGTCGAGCGTTCGATACCCATATAGGTTTTGCCATACATGCTCTTTTCCTTCCAGACGCCGTAAGCCTCGCAGGTCTCTTCCTCCGCGTCAGAGGCCAGGATCACCCCGAGGTCATGTTTCGCGATGAATTTGTCATGCTTGGCCGCCGTGTCCTTCGAAATTCCGATGATCTGTGCGCCTGCGGACTTGAACGCATCCAGATGGTCAGTGAAGGCAATGGCCTGTTTGGTGCAGCCCGATGTGTCATCCTTGGGGTAGAAATACAGCACCACTTTTCCGGGGCGCAGCTCTGACAGGGTCACAGTGCCGCCGCCGTCGCGGGGCAGGGTGAAATCGGGTGCAATATCGCCTTCATGGATCATCGGATGGGCCTCCTTGGGGGAACGGGTCTGGGTTCATTTTAATGTGGCGGGCAAGCTAGCCCGGTGTCACAAAAGTTAAAGACCTGTCACCACGCGAATTTGTCTGGATTTGCGCACGCAGAGGCGGCAGGGTTATAAGAACAACGCCCGCAAAGAGGCCTGATGTCAGAGCAAAAAGACGCTAAACCGTCCGATCCGTCCCTTGAGGACGCGTTCGAGACCGCCGAGCGCGAGGAAGACGGGGTTGATCTCGCCCCACCTCTTCCCGGCGGCGCGTCCTATGCCCAAAGCCGTCCACGGCAGCGCAAACGCTGGATCCTTCTGTCCGTCGGAACCGCCATTCTAAGCTTTGCGCTCGCGCTTTTGGTGATCGGGCTGATCATGGTGATGGGCCGCTCGGTCGCGTTGCCGGGTTGGGTCACGCAAGAGCTGGAGGCCCGCGTCAACGCGCAGATCGAGGGCTCGGATATAGAGATCACTGGCCTGCGGGTCGGGCTGCTCGACGATCAGATGCGGCCCACGATTGAGTTGGAAGGCCTCTGGATCCGCGCCGGCGATGATCGCCCGCTTATGGCGCTGCCCGAAGTGCAGGTGAAGCTGGATACATCTGAATTAATTCAGGGTCGTATTGCGCTGGAAACACTGGACATTCAGAACGCGCAGGTCAATCTGGTGCGGGACCGGTCCGGTCAGTTTTCGCTGGCTCTGGGCAGCGGGTTGGGAAGTGACGAGATGGCCGTTGGATCGGTCGCCGAAGCATTGGAGGCCGTGGACGCGCTGTTTGAACAGCCTGCCATGCGCGAGTTGGAAGAGGTCAGGGTTGCAGGGGTGGCGCTCTACCTCGATGATCAACGGCTTGGCCGCCAGCTGGAGGTGGCCGATGGCAGGCTGACGCTGGTGAATGGCGCGAATTTTCTGGCACTGAGCGTGGCGTTTGACATCTCGATGGATGGCGGTGCGCCCTCCACACTGGTCCTGTCGGCCGATAAGGCCAAGGGCGCGGGCGGCGGGCGGTTTGAGGCCGAGTTCTCGCAGCTGCGGATGCGTGACGTGGCCGAGCAGGTTGATACGCTGAACTTCCTCAGCCTTCTGGACGCGCCGGTAGACGGATCGCTGCGTACGGAATTTGGCGCAGAGGGTGAGCTGGTGAGCTTTCGGGGCATGCTCGATATCGGCAAAGGCGTGTTGCAACCAGCCCCGCAAGCCAAGGCCTTGCCCCTCAACCGGGCGCGCACCGACATCCGCTACAGCTCGGCCACGGGCCGGCTGCACCTTGAAGGGTTGGAGATTGACGCACCCGAGCTGCGGCTGGGCGGGCAGGGCTATGCGGATTTGCGCGATTTCGAGGCGGGCATCCCGCAAACACTGCTGATGCAAATTCGTCTCGCCGATATCAGCCTTGATCCAGAGGGGATATTTGAAACGCCCGTTACCTTCGCCGAAGGTCAGGCGGATCTGCGATACCGGCCCAACGCGCTGAGGCTTGATGTCGGGCAATTGGTGCTGCGCGACGCAGGCACAGAGATTGTCGCAAGCGGTCAGGTCTCGGTGGAAGAGGCGGGCTGGCTCGCCTCGGTCGATGCGGAGATTGGCACCATCGCGCAAAGCGATCTTCTGGCGATGTGGCCCACAAGCGCGGTCGCAAAGACGCGCAACTGGCTGACCACGAATATCCAGTCCGGCGAGCTGACCAACGCAGCCGCCGCCTTGCGGGTCGTCCCAGGACAGCCCGCCAATGCTGCGGTGACCTTTGATTTCGAGGGCGCCAATGTGCGCTATATGCGTACCCTGCCGGAGGTGGAACAGGGACGGGGCTATCTGAGCATTGCCCAAAACGAGCTGACGCTGGCCGTTCACGAGGGCCATGTCACCGTGCCATCTGGCGGGCGGCTGGAGGTAGGGGGCTCCGTGCTTCAAATCCCTGATATCGCGCAGAAAGACCCGGTTGCCGAGATCTCGCTGCATGCGAAAGGCCCTATCGAGGCCGCTCTGTCCTTGCTGGATGAACCGCCCTTCGAGTTTCTTTCTAAATCTGGCCTGGCTACCAATCTGGCAGATGGCGAGGCTGATGTGATCGCGCGCCTGAGCGTGCCTCTGATCAGGCAGCTCACGGTTACAGATGTGGGCTATGCTGTCGATGCACGGCTCTCTGACGTGAGTTCTGACAGTCTGATCCCGGAGCGTCGCCTTACCGCGTCCGAGATGCGGCTGAGCGCGCGGGACGGTGCCCTTGTGATAGAAGGCCCCATCGAGATTGACGGCATTCCCGCCAATATCGCGTGGCAACGGGCTTTGGGGCGCGAGGGTGGCGACGGCTCGACCGTGACGGGCACCGTTGAGCTGTCACCGCGCATGTTGGAGACCTTCAATGTCGCGCTGCCAGAGGGCAGCCTTGCAGGTCAGGGCGTGGGAGAGCTGCGTATCGCATTGAGCCCCTCAGAGCCGCCTGCATTGACGCTCACCTCCGATCTGCGCGGGGTGGGTCTGCGCATAGACCCATTGGGCTGGGCAAAAGGGCCGGGTGAGGCCGGCCAGCTCGAATTGCGGGCCACGCTGGGGCAGGTGCCAAGGATCGACCGGCTCAACGTGTCAGCGGCGGGGCTGGAGGCGCAGGGTCAGGTGTCCGTGCGCCCCGAAGGCGGGCTGAACCGCGCGATCTTTTCGCCGCTCAGGGTCGCGGGGCGGCTCAATAGCCAGGTCGAACTGATCGGGCGCGGGCCGGGTGTGCCTGTGCAGATCGCCGTGCGGGGCGGAAGTATCGACATCCGCAATTTCGGTGTCGGGGCGAGCGGAGGGCGCGCGGCCGGTGGGCCGCCCCTTGATCTGACGCTCGACAGTTTGCGCGTGACCGACGACATTCGGATCGATGGCTTCCGGGGCCAATTCAGCAATGCGTCAGGGCTGAGCGGCAACTTCACAGGAGAAGTGAACGGAGGGGCCACGATCAATGGCACGGTGGTGCCCACCGATCGCGGGCTGGCGGTGCGGATCGCCTCTGATAATGGCGGTGGGGTCATAGCCTCGACCGGCCTTTTCCGAAACGCGCGGGGCGGTGACATGAACCTTGTCCTGCAACCTACTGGTGTGCCCGGGGAATTTAATGGCCAGCTCACTGTTTTGAATACGCGGATCAAGAAGGCACCGGCCCTGGCCGACCTTCTATCGGCCCTGTCTGTGGTGGGCCTGCTGGAGCAATTGAGCGGCGACGGCATCTTATTCTCAGAAGTGGAGGCGTTCTTTAAGCTCTCGCCCGGCGGGGTGCGTCTGCGCGAGAGCCGCGCCGTCGGGCCCTCAATGGGGATCACAATGGATGGCGTCTATTCGACCGCGCAGCGGCGCATGCAAATGCAGGGCGTGGTCTCGCCGATCTATCTGGTAAACCGGCCATTGGGGTTCCTTTTTTCCAAGAAGGGGGAAGGGCTCTTTGGCTTTACGTATCAGCTGACCGGGGCTGCGGACGCGCCGAAGGTCAATGTGAACCCGCTTTCGGTCTTTACCCCGGGCCGGTTTCGCGACATTTTCCGCCGTCCACCGCCACAGCCGCAAAACTGACCCGGGGCTCATGAAGCTAGACGATTTCGATTTTGATCTGCCCGAGCGGCTGATCGCGACGCGGCCTGTGTCGCCCCGCAGCAGCGCAAAGATGTTGCTGGCTGAGGCAGGCATCTGCCGCGATTTGCAGGTGCATGATCTACCCGGCCTGTTGGGGCCAGATGACCTGCTGGTCCTCAACAACACAAAGGTTATCCCCGCGCGGCTTTTTGGCACGCGCAACCGGGACGGACATGTTTCGAAGATCGAGGTGACATTGCTGAGCCCGGACAGGCAGGGCAATTGGACGGCGCTGGTCAAACCGCTCCGCAAGGTTAGGGACGGCGAAACACTTCGCTTCGAGGCGGGGTTCATGGCAGAGCTTTTGTCCCGCGCCGACGGCCAAGCCACGCTGCGTTTCAACCTTCAAGGGGCAGAGTTTGACGCGGCATTGGCAGAGGCGGGGCAGATGCCGCTGCCGCCCTATATTGCGGCCAAACGGGCCGCCGACGCACGCGACAAGGCGGATTACCAGACAGCCTTTGCCAAGCGCCAAGGCGCGGTTGCCGCCCCCACAGCCAGCCTGCATTTCGACGCCGGGCTTGTGCAGGCGCTGAAGGAAAAGGGCGTGGGCATGACGGAGGTGACGCTTCATGTGGGCGCGGGCACCTTCCTGCCAGTCAAGGTCGAAGACGTCACGACCCACAAGATGCATGCGGAATGGGGCGAGGTTGACCCTGAGGCCGCCCGCGCAATCAACGCCGCCAAAGCGCGCGGCGGCAGGGTGATCCCGGTGGGCACCACGGCGCTGCGCCTGATCGAGACGGCGGCGACGGCCCCGGGACAAATCGCGCCTTGGGTGGGCGAGACGGATATCTTTATCTACCCCGGCTTTAAGTTCCAACTGACCGACGCGCTGATGACGAATTTTCACCTGCCAAAATCAACCCTGCTGATGCTGGTTTCTGCGCTTATGGGGCGGGAGCGGATGCAGGCGATCTATGATCACGCCATTGCGCGGGACTACCGGTTCTTCTCCTACGGTGACAGCTCTCTGCTGATCCCTTAACCGGACATCAAATACGTCACGATATTGGTCGTTGCGGGGCATGACATCTGGGCGTAGAGGGGCGCAAAATCCTCTCGGGTCGCCCCGAATCTCTGGCAGGAGCGCTGCGCAATGTTTCGTGTGATTGGAAATGCCTGGGCGTTGCTTCTGGGCATGATGCTGCTGATGGTCGGCAACGGCATGCAGGGCACAATGATGGGGGTGCGCGGCGCGATTGAGGGCTTCTCGACCTTCCATCTGTCGCTCATCACCTCGGCGTATTTCCTGGGCTTTCTTGGCGGCTCCCGTCTGACGCCCGAATTTATCGGCCGGGTGGGCCATGTGCGGGTCTTCGCGGCGCTGGGCTCCTTCGTTTCGGCGGCGTTGATCCTGTACCCCGCAATCACGAACCCTGCTGCCTGGGTCTTGTTGCGCATCGTGGTGGGGTTCTGCTTTTCGGGGCTTTATGTCACGGCAGAAAGCTGGCTGAACAACGCCACCTCGAACGAGACGCGCGGCCAAACCCTGTCGGTCTATATGGTCGTGCAGATGGTGGGTATTGTGACGGCGCAAGGTCTGTTGAACGTGGCCGATCCCGGCGGCTGGATGCTTTTTGTCATTCCGTCTGTGCTGGTGTCGATCTCCTTTGCGCCGATCCTTCTGTCAGTGGCCCCCGCGCCGGCCTTTGAGACGACGAAGAACATGACTTTGCGCGAGCTATACGGCCGCTCACCGCTGGGCCTTGTTGGCATGTTCCTTCTGGGCTCAATCTTTTCGGCGCAATTCGGGATGTCGGCGGTCTACGCCTCGCAAATCGGCATGAGCGTGGGCGAGATCTCGATCTTTGTCTCGGCAATCTTTCTCGGAGCCATGCTGCTGCAATACCCGATTGGCTTTCTGTCTGACCGGATGGATCGTCGCTGGCTGATCATCTATGTGTCAATCATCGGTGGGCTGTCGGCTATGATCGGCCCGCTCTCGGGTGGCTCTTTCTGGGCGCTTTGCGTCGCGGCCTTCGCGCTGGGCGGCATGGCCAACCCGCTTTATGCGCTGCTCATCGCCTATTCCAACGACTATCTTGAGCTTGACGACATGGCCGCAGCTTCCGGTGGGTTCCTCTTCGTCAACGGGCTGGGCGCGGTTGGTGGGCCGGTCCTGATTGGCTGGATCATGACCAATATCGGACCGAACGGGTTCTGGTGGGTGGTCAGCGCTTTGATGATATCTCTGGCGCTTTATGGGCTTTGGCGGGTCACGCAGCGGACCTCGCTCTATGTGGAAGAGGCCGATGAATACGAGCCCGTGCCTTACGCCCCTGTTACCGCAGCGGGTACGGCCATGACTGCTGATGTGGCGCAGGAATATTACGCCGAAGGCGACGCGGAGGAGGGGGAGGACCCAGACCCTTCGGAGCAATCACGCGAGGGGTAACAATCCGACACGAAGATCAATTCAGGGTCTGGCGATCAGAAAACCCTTGCCTGGAACTTTTTCCCCAGTAACGCTTTGTTAACGGGTGGGACATTGCAATCGGGAGGATGTGACGTGGCCGGGCCTGAGGACATACTGAGTTTTTGGTTGGATGATGTTGGGCCGGAGGGCTGGTACAAGGCCGATCCCGCGCTGGACAAGAAAATCCGCAAGAGGTTCGAGCCGCTCTGGCAGCGCGCCCGGGACGGGGCATTGTCCCTTTGGATGACCTACCCAAGTGGCGCTTTGGCCTATCTTGTCCTGACAGATCAATTTTCGCGCAATATGTATCGCGGCACCGGTAAGGCGTTCGAGATGGATGCCGCAGCCCTCGCCGTTTCGAAAATCGCAGTGGAGCGGGAGTGGGACCTGCGCATAGACGAGCCCGCCCGCCAGTTTTTCTACCTGCCGATGATGCATTCCGAGTGTATCAGCGATCAGGAACGCTGCATCCGCATGATCTCTACCCGGATGCCCGAAACCGGCGCGGACCATCTGCTGCATGCGCAGGCGCATCGCGATGTGATCCGCAAGTTCGGACGGTTCCCTTTCCGCAACGAGGCGTTGGAACGGCGCATGTCGGAGCCCGAAATCGCCTTTCTTGAAAGCGGCGGATATGGCGAGACTGTGCGCCAGTTGCAAGCCGCCAACTGAGCGCACAATGCCGGGTGCATGGGCAGCGGCCGCCCGGCCCGCTATGCACCTGCCGCAACACAGGGTCGCAGCCTTGAGCGGTTGATTGATGCGATCTGCCCAGATAGTTTAGCGTTAAACTACTTTTTCCCAACCTGCATGCAGCGGAGGACTACTTTCATGGCTTCGACTTCCTACGACATTATCGTCATCGGCGCAGGCCCGGGCGGCTACGTGGCGGCCATTCGCGGCGCCCAGCTTGGCCTCAACGTGGCGGTGATCGAACGTGAGCATCTGGGCGGGATTTGCCTCAACTGGGGCTGTATTCCCACCAAGGCCATGCTGCGCTCTTCCGAGGTGTTCCACCTCATGCACCGGGCGAAAGAGTTTGGCTTGAAGGCGGACGGGATTGACTACGATCTTGATGCGGTTGTCAAACGCTCGCGCGGCGTTGCAGGCCAGCTGTCGGGCGGTGTCGGCCATCTGCTGAAGAAGAATAAGGTCACCACGATCATGGGCGAGGCCACGCTGACCGGCAAAGGCAAGGTCTCGGTCAAGGGCGAGAAGGGCACGCAGGAGCTGACGGCAAAGAACATCATCCTCGCGACCGGCGCACGCGCACGCGAGCTGCCGGGGCTTGAAGCAGATGGGCAACTGGTTTGGACTTATAAACACGCGTTGATGCCGCCGCATATGCCCAAGAAGCTGCTGGTCATCGGCTCGGGGGCCATCGGGATCGAGTTTGCCAGCTTCTACAACACGCTTGGGGCCGACACGACCGTGGTCGAGGTAATGGACCGCGTGCTTCCGGTAGAAGACGAAGAAATCTCGAAATTCGCCAAAAAGCAGTTCGAGAAACAGGGCATGAAAATCATGCAAAAGGCGATGGTCAAGCAGCTTGACCGCGCAAAAGGTAAGGTCACCGCCCATATCGAGATCGGCGGCAAGGTCGAGAAACACGCGTTCGACACAGTCATCTCCGCCGTGGGGATTGTTGGCAATGTCGAAGGGCTGGGGCTTGAAGATCTGGGCGTCAAGATTGACCGAACCCATGTCGTGACGGATGAATATTGCCGCACCGGCGTCGAAGGTATTTTTGCCATTGGCGATATCGCTGGCGCGCCATGGCTGGCGCACAAGGCGTCCCATGAGGGCGTGATGGTTGCCGAGCTGATCGCCGGCAAGAACAATGTGCATCCCGTCAAGCCCGAAAGCATCGCAGGCTGCACCTATTGCCATCCGCAAGTGGCCTCTGTCGGCTATACCGAGGCCAAGGCGAAAGAGCTGGGCTATGACGTGAAGGTCGGCCGCTTCCCCTTCATCGGCAACGGCAAGGCGATTGCGCTGGGTGAGCCCGAGGGGATGGTCAAGACCGTCTTTGACAGCAAGACCGGCGAGCTGTTGGGCGCGCATATGGTCGGCGCCGAAGTGACGGAACTGATCCAAGGCTATGTGGTTGGCCGTCAGTTGGAGACCACGGAAGAGGACCTGATGGAAACCGTCTTCCCGCATCCGACCTTGAGCGAGATGATGCATGAAAGCGTGCTCGACGCTTACGGTCGCGCGATCCACTTCTAAGGTCGCAATCGACTGATCTACAAGGCAAGGCGTGCCGCTGCCCGTGGCGCGTCCTTACGCCTCTCGCTGATCGGTCATGGGCGCAAGCTCGGGCAGCTTGCCCGGTGGCTTTTTGGCGAGCGCCCACGACATCACAGGGAAATCGGGGTCGTTTTGCAGGTTGTCCGTCGCCGGGTCCACCTTGGCCCAGCGATGACCCATCTCACGACGTGCGCAGTCGCGGTTGCCCCATTGCATTGCGTGGATATTGCGCTCTTGAAAGCCGCATTCAATCAGCAGATTTTTGAGCCCGCGGGCCGTCCAGCGGGTATTGTCATGCGGGGCGGGGTGGTAGCGCACATAAAACGGCACGCAGACCCAGAAATACCCGCCCGGTCGCAGCATTTTGTAGATGTTGCGCGTCGCGCGGTAGGGGCGGTCGAGATGTTCCCACACCTGATCGGCAAGGAAGATGTCATATTGCACAACCTTGCCATCCGCATCCGTGAAGGGTTTGTCGCAGACGTCATATTCGGGATATTGAAAGACGTCGAAAGACTTGAACCGCCATTTGGTGCCGCGCTTGCCCGAGATCTCGGCGGCATCCATGGTCTCCGGGCCCAGAGACTGAATCCAGTGCTGCGTGGTGCGTTTTGACACGAGCCTGTTGTAGAATTTGGTCACTGCCTGCCCCTGTTTTTCGGTGCTTCCTGGCCTCGACCTTGCCCCGCGCGCAGGCCGATAACAAGGCTTGTGCCCGCCTGCGCGGCCGCGTTAGCTGAGCCCATGACCGCGCGCATATCCCCAACCCGGACAAATTGGCGGCTGGTCGTGTTGCTGCTTGTGGCGGGGCTTTTTGCCGGGGCGCAATTTGGCAAACTGACGCTGACACTTGAGGCTTTGCGCGCCCAGTATCCCGGCGGGGCGGCATTTGTGCCG
>CAYLVP010000031.1:23622-34829 GCA_964387155.1 uncultured Rhodobacterales bacterium
GCGGACCGACCCGTTGTCATGGGCATCTGGGCCTGCTTCTTCGGCCTCTCCCTCGCGATCCTGGCGGCCGTGTTGCCCGGCGTGCTGGGGGCAGGGGGGCTGCCCTTGCTGTTCTTGCTGCATGGCGGGGGCATGATCATGCTCGCCGTGATCCTCTGGCCCGCGCTGCCGCGTGGCCTCACGCGTGACGCCCCGCGCTCCGGCTTCTTGCGGGAACACGCCATCATCTACACCACGCCGCGGCTGATGATCCCGGGGGGTGGGTTCGTGTGGTACACGATCCTCTACATCGCGCTTTTGGCCGTGCTGCCAGCTTTGCTTGCTCTGCCCGCCTGGGCGGTCACAGCGCTGCCGCTGATCTCGATCATCGGGACGCTGGCGGGGGGATGGATCGCCAAATCCCTGGCCGCTGACCGGGTGGTCCTGCTTGGCTTTGCGGGAACGTTCCTGTCTGCGCCATTGCTACTGGTGTGGCCCGGTGCGCTTGCACCGCTCTTTGTGATGTTCTTCGTCATGGCGCTCATTCCGGCCGGGTGCTTTGCGGCCATCCCGCAGTTTAACCCATCAACCACCGACAGGGCGCGCGCGACGGGCGGGATTGCGCAGCTGGGCAATGTTGGCACGACGCTGGGCACGCCCATATTCGTGCTGCTGGCAGATCATGCAGGGATCGCGGCTGTCACCGCGCTGACGGCTGTGTTTTGCCTCTTAGGTATCGCGAGCGTGACGCTGCTGGGCCGCGCGATTGGGCGGGCCTCGGGCGAGGTGTAAAATAAAGCTGTGGATGTTCTTGTAATGTTCCGTTAACTTGCTGGCATTTCCCGCCTGCGGGCCTATCTCTGGCGGGATCGCAAACCGGGGTGGACCATGGCCGAGCTGAAGAACATCGAAGTGCGCGGCGCGCGCGAGCACAACCTCAAGAATGTCGATGTCGATATCCCGCGGGACCAGCTGGTTGTGATCACCGGGCTGTCGGGATCGGGAAAGTCCAGCCTCGCCTTTGACACGATCTATGCCGAGGGGCAGCGCCGCTATGTCGAGTCGCTGTCTGCCTATGCGCGCCAGTTTCTCGACATGATGGAAAAACCCGATGTGGACCACATTGCCGGGCTGTCGCCTGCGATCTCTATCGAGCAGAAAACAACGTCGAAAAACCCGCGGTCTACCGTCGGTACGGTCACCGAGATCTACGACTATATGCGGCTGCTTTTCGCGCGGGTCGGCACGCCTTATAGCCCTGCGACTGGCCAACCCATTGAGGCGCAGCAGGTGCAAGATATGGTGGATCGCACAATGGCCATGCAGGAGGGCACGCGCGGCTACCTGCTTGCCCCGATCATCCGCGACCGCAAGGGCGAATACCGCAAGGAATTTGCCGAGCTTGCCAAGCAAGGGTTTCAGCGCGTCAAGGTCGATGGGGAGTTCTACGAGCTCGACAGCCCGCCGACGCTCGACAAGAAGTTCCGACATGACATTGATGTCGTCGTGGACCGGATCGTGGTCCGCGAGGGGTTGGAAACCCGGCTCGCCGACAGTTTCCGCACCGCGCTGGATCTGGCTGACGGCATTGCCATCCTCGAGACCGCGCCCAAGGAGGGCGATCCAGAGCGCTACACATTCTCCGAGAAATTCGCCTGTCCTGAAAGCGGATTTACTATTCCCGAGATCGAGCCACGCCTGTTTTCCTTCAACGCCCCGTTTGGGGCCTGCCCGGCCTGCGACGGGCTGGGGGTGGAGCTGTTCTTTGATGAGCGCTTGGTTGTGCCAGACGCGTCGCTGAAACTCTATGACGGGGCGCTCGCGCCCTGGCGGAAGGGCAAATCGCCCTATTTCCTTCAGACCATCGAGGCGATTGCGAAACATTACGAGTTCGACAAGAACACGCCCTGGAAAGACCTCGACGCGCATGTGAAACAGGTCTTCCTTTACGGCTCGGGCGATGATGAAATTCCGTTCCGCTACGACGAGGGTGGGCGCGTCTATCAGGTGACCCGCAGCTTTGAGGGCGTGATCCCAAATATGGAGCGGCGCTACCGCGAGACCGACAGCAGCTGGATCCGTGAGGAGTTCGAGCGCTACCAGAACAACCGCAAATGCGGCGTCTGCGAAGGCTACCGGCTGAAGCCAGAGGCGCTTGCGGTTCAGATCGGCCCGGTCGAAGGCCCCGCCCATGAGCGGTTGCATGTGGGCAAGGTGGTCGAGATGTCGATCCGCGAGGCCTTTGCCTGGTGCCAGACCGTGCCGGACCACCTGACCGACCAGAAGAACGAGATTGCCCGCGCCATTCTCAAGGAAATCCGCGAGCGGTTGGGCTTCCTCAATAATGTGGGGCTCGAGTATCTGACGCTCTCGCGCAATTCCGGGACCCTGTCAGGCGGGGAGAGCCAGCGGATCCGGCTGGCCTCCCAGATCGGGTCTGGGCTGACGGGGGTTTTGTATGTGCTTGACGAGCCGTCGATTGGCCTGCACCAGCGTGACAATGACCGCCTGCTGACCACGCTCAAGAACCTGCGCGATCAAGGCAACACGGTGATCGTCGTTGAACATGATGAAGAGGCGATCCGGGAGGCCGACTACGTCTTTGATATTGGGCCGGGTGCCGGTGTGCATGGCGGGCAGATCACCGCCCATGGCACCCCGGCAGAGGTTGCGGCCAACCCCAATTCCATCACCGGGGCATATCTGACCGGCAAGCGCGAGATCGGCGTGCCTGCGACCCGACGCAAGGGCAATGGCAAGAAGGTCACGGTCAAGAAGGCCACTGGTAACAATCTGCAGAACGTCACCGCCGACTTCCCGCTGGGCAAGTTTGTCTGCGTCACAGGCGTGTCGGGCGGTGGCAAATCGACCCTGACCATCGAGACATTGTTCAAGACGGCCTCAATGCGCCTGAACGGGGCGCGGCAAACGCCTGCACCCTGCGAGACGATCCAGGGTCTTGAGCTGCTCGACAAGGTCATCGATATCGATCAGCGGCCCATCGGGCGCACGCCGCGCTCCAACCCGGCCACTTACACCGGTGCCTTCACCCCGATCCGCGAATGGTTTGCGGGCCTGCCCGAGGCCAAGACCCGTGGCTATAAGCCGGGGCGGTTCTCGTTCAACGTGAAAGGCGGGCGCTGCGAAGCCTGTCAGGGCGACGGCGTCATCAAGATCGAGATGCACTTCCTGCCCGATGTCTATGTGACCTGCGAGACCTGCAATGGCGCGCGCTACAATCGCGAAACGCTTGAAGTGAAATTCAAAGGCAAGAGCATCGCCGATGTGCTCGACATGACCGTTGAGGACGCGCAGGAGTTCTTTAAGGCCGTCCCCTCCATCCGCGAAAAGATGGATGCGCTGATGCGGGTGGGGCTTGGCTATATCAAGGTGGGCCAGCAGGCCACGACCCTCTCAGGCGGCGAGGCGCAGCGCGTAAAGCTGTCGAAGGAACTCGCCAAGCGGTCGACCGGCAAGACGCTCTATATCCTTGATGAGCCCACAACGGGGCTGCATTTCGAGGACGTCCGCAAGCTGCTGGAAGTGCTGCATGAGCTGGTTGATCAGGGCAATACGGTGGTGGTGATTGAACATAACCTGGATGTCGTCAAAACCGCCGACCACATCATCGATATCGGCCCCGAAGGCGGCGATGGGGGCGGCAAGATCGTCGCCAAAGGGACACCCGAACAGGTGGCCGAGGTGGCGATCAGCCATACGGGCCGATATCTCAAGCCCATGCTCTCGGCCAAAAAGAAGGTCGCAACAAAGAAGAAGATTGCGGCGGAGTAGGGGCGGGTGGCCGATTCCGCAGCGGCCGCGCCACGATGCGCGGCGCATAGTGGGTTGCGCCCTCAGCCCCCAACACGTTGGTACGACGGCTAACCCACCAACCGGGTTTCAATCTCGGCTGAGCTTTCCAGCGTTTTATGCACGGGGCACTTGTCGGCGATTTCCAGAAGTCGGTGACGCTGCGCGTCGTCCAGGTCGCCTTCGAGGTGGATTTCGCGCACGAATGTGTCGATCTTCGAAAAGCCGCCATCGGCGTCCTGCGCGTGCATCGAGTCGTGTTTCACATCCACCCACACATGTTTCAGCGGCCAGTCCTTGCGCCTGGCATACATGCGGATCGTCATCGAGGTGCAGGCCCCCAGCCCGGCAGACAGGAACCCGTAGGGGGTCATGCCCTTGCCGGTGCCGCCATAAGCCACGGGCTCATCGGCCTGCATATGAAATTTGTGACCCAGATTGACGTCTTGCAGGAACCCGTCCGGGTCGGCTTCGCGCACCCGCAAAACCCCCTCCGGCGCGCCGATGGGCGGGGCAGGCGGTTTGAGGTCGAGATATTTTGACGACCATGCGGCAATCACGTCCGCGGCGTATTCTGCGTCCTGCTCGCGGGTGACCAGGTGGTCCGCGTCGCAAAGCGTGATGAAGCTCTTTGGGTGTTTGGCATGGACGAAGATCTGGGTGGCGTTCTCGACGCCCACGACATCGTCTTTCGGCGCATGGAGCACCAGCAGGGATTTCTTCAACCCTTTCAGCGCGTCTTCCAGCCGGTTGGCCGACACGTCGTCAAGAAACCCTGCGCCGATCCGAATGCCGCGCCCGCCCAGCTGCACCTCGGCCACGCCCTTGTCGCGTATCTCTTCGATGGAGCTGCCGAAATTATGGGTGACGTGGTCGGGATCGAAGGGCGCGCCGATGGTGACAACGGCACGGGCTTGCGGGATCTTGGCCGCAGCCGCGATGATCGCTGCCCCACCGAGCGAATGGCCGATCAGCAGCTCTGGCCCCATATCGCGCGCCTTCAGCTCTTCCGCGGCAAGCGCCAAATCCTCCACATTGGAGGAAAAGGTCGTGTTCTCGAACTCCCCCTGGCTGTGGCCAAGACCGGTGAAGTCGAAACGCAGCACCGCGATGCCCATATTGGCCAGCCGCGATGCGATGCGCCGGGCGGCCGGAATGTCCTTCGAGCAGGTGAAGCAATGCGCAAAAAGGGCCGTCGCGAGATGCGGGCCTTCGGGCATATCAAGCCGCGCAGCCAGTTGCCCCCCGGAATGCCCGGTGAAAGTAAATCGTTCGGTCGCCATGCAAGAATCCTTTGGTTGCGGCCAAGGATGGGCACCCCGTCCGCGCAAAGCAACGTTTGCAACGCCAATCTCACAAGATGGTGAGCAAGCATGATCTGCGGTGATCAGGCCAAGGCGGGTTCAGCCGCCCATCAGCATCGCATCAAACGGGTAGCGCGTCAGGTTTTCGTAGCCATCCTCGGTGATGATGACCTGATCCTCCAGCTTGATAGAGAAATCGCCGCCGACCTCACCCAACAAAGCCTCTACACAAAGCGCCATGCCGGGCTTGAGCACATGGTCGAAAGCACCGCTCACCGCCTTATCGGGGTAGGCCACCAAGGGCCACTCATCGCACAGGCCCACGCCATGCATGAGGCAGCTGTATTTCTGCGCCTGATACTTGTCGTGCAGCACATGGGTGTTGGCGATCAGATCCGGGATGGAGACGCCGGGTTTCAGCATCTCCATGTTGGTCTGGATATGCTCCACCGCATGTTTCATCGCCTCGACCATATCCGGGCGTGGCTTTTGATCGCCAATCCACCAGGTGCGGGAGATGTCGCAGCAAATGCCATAGGCCCCCACAAGGTCGGTATCAAAGGCCAGGATCTCGTTGTTCTGGCAGATACGCGGCCCGCATTCCTGAAACCACGGGTTGGTGCGCGGCCCCGAAGACAGCAGCCGGGTCTCGATCCATTCACCGCCGCGTTTGATATTCTCTGCATGAAGCACCGCCCAGACGTCATCTTCGCTGACACCGCCAAGGGGGATTTGGGTGCGGGCGAAACCCTCCATCTCATACATCGCCATTTCGCAAGCATGGCAGGAGGCGCGCATCGCGAGGATCTCGTCCGGCCCCTTGATCGCGCGCGCATGCTCGGTCACATCCTCGCCCTCATGCACGTCGAAGCCGCGCGCCTCGAGCGCGCGGAGCCCGGCAATCATGATCTTGTCGACCGCGAGCCTTGGGTTTGCGCCGCCATGCTCCCGGATCAGCTCCTGCACATCGGCGGTGAAATCGCGCGCTGCATCGGTCGTCTTGTCGCCGGTCGCAAAATAGAACATCGACGCGCCCGAGCGCCGCTCGCGCACCAGCGGGTTGAATTCAGACAGGAAGGGCGCGTTTTTGTAATCCCAGATCACCATATACCCGTCGGCGCAGACCAGCACGGCGCGAAACGGGTTATGTGCGTTCCAGAGCTGCATATTGGTGCTGTCGGTCGCATAGCGGATATTGAGCGGGTCAAACATCAGCAAACCGCCGAGGTCGTTCTCGACGATCAGCTGGGTCAGCCGGTTCAGCCGATAGGCGCGCATGGCCTCAAGGTTGGGCATGGTCAGCCCGGCTTGTTCCCATTCTCGAAACGCCAGCAGCGTCGGGCCGATCTCGACCCGGTCGGCGTCATTCGGTGAGCCGTCTGGCAGCTGCGCGCCTTTGCTGGGGTCGATTTTGCGGGTGTCTCGGTAATGCGTGTTCATGGCGGCCCTCCCAAGCCGAGCGGCCCGTCATCCAGGCCAAAACCTACGCGTCAGGATGGAAGCCGCTTTTTGAGCGTGCTATGCAAAAAACGGCACAAAACGTGTCGCTGTGGGGTGAAATGACTGAAATCTGCCAGAAATCGCTGCGGGATGCCCCGTGGATGGCGACTGCCAAACGGCGTTTGCCAGGGGTCCAACCGCTCGATATGGCGGATTGGCTGGTGGTGGATGACGCCTACGCCGCACAAATGGCAGAGCGTGCCCGGCTTCTTCTTGCACACCGCGCAGACGTGCTGCGCTGCCCACCCGAGGCGACTGCCCCCGCACAAGAGCTTTATGATCTGGTCTTGGCGCAGCTTGCGAAGACGCCCGGGTTTGAGCTGCACCAGAACCGCTGCCGTCGACCGGATGGCGTCGAGATCGCGCTTGATCGCGATCGCCCGCTTGAAGCGCTGTGCCATTTGATCGTCGAAGATCTTTGCATTTTGCAAAAGCGCGGTGATGAGCATGTTCTGACAGCGGCCCTTTTGTGCTTTCCGGCCAGTTGGAGCCTCGCGCAGAAGATTGGCCATCCGCTCAGCCATATCCACGGACCGGTTGACAGCTACGGCGATGACATGGCCCGCCGGGTGCAGCGTCTGTTTGATGCGGTGCGGCCCGGACGCCCGCTTTGGCGCGCGAATGCGCTGCTTTATCCCGATGCAGAGCTTTATCAGCCGCGCCGGGAAGAGGCGCGGCGCGATCACAGCGCACAGATGCACATTCTGCGCTCGGAGCGGCAATCCATCCTGCGCTTGCCCAAGACCGATGCGGTGGTGTTTTCGATCCAGACGCGACAGGTCCGGCTGGAAGACCTCACGGCGGAGCAACGGGCCGGGCTGTCAGAACATAGTGTCGAGGCCGTCTTATGAGCACCGTTAAGGACCAATACGAGGCCTATCCCTATCCCGAACGTGATCCGGCGGATGAGGCCAAACGGCTGATCAGCGGCTCGCCCTCGCACCCGCTTGAGATCGACCATTTTCTGTTTGGCGGGCGCAGGGATTGGGCGCAGGGCACCCGTATACTTGTTGCCGGTGGCGGTACGGGGGACGCGCTCATCCAGTTGGCGCAGGTCCTAACAAGTGCGGGCCGCCCGTATGAGATCACCTATATCGACCTCTCGACAGCCTCGCGCAAGATTGCGGAGGCACGGGCGCGTGTCCGCGGTCTGACCGGGATCACCTTTATTACGGGCAGCTTGCTGGATGCCGCAGATCACGGGCCGTTTGACTACATCGATTGCTGCGGGGTGCTGCACCATCTGCCCGACCCGCAGGCCGGGTTTGATGCGCTTGCGGCCGCTTTGGCCCCGGATGGCGGGCTGGGATGTATGGTCTACGCCCCTTATGGACGCACGGGCGTCTATCCGCTGCAAGACGCATTTAAGAGCCTGTTCAAGGGCTTGCACCCCGAAGCTCAACTTGAGGCTGCCAAAGCCGTCTATGCAAGCCTTCCTGACGCCCATCCGTTCAAGCGCAATCCGCATCTGGTAGACCACGAGGCCAGCGATGCGGGGTTTTTCGATCTGCTGCTGCATTCGCAGGACCGGCCTTTCACGATTGACGCGCTTCACGCCTGCCTCAGCAACGCCGGGCTGGAGATGACCGGCGTGCCGCAGCCGGTGCTCTATGATCTCAGCCGGTTTGTCGCGCCGCCCGAGGGCTTGTCACCGGTCGAGCGCATGGCCTTGGCAGAAAAGCTGGACGGCACGATCAAGCTGCATATTTGCTACGCGCAGAAGGCGGGCGGACCCGGGGGGCTTGCGGGGGGAGAACCCGATGCCATCCCGCATCTCAAAGGCGTAGCAGGCCCCGCGCTCGCGCAGAAACTGGGCAGGGACGGTCAGGTCACGGTCACGCTGAACGGGACAAAGCATCAGGTTGTGCTTCCCAAAGCGGCAGCAAAGCCCCTGTCGCTGATCAACGGCAAGCGGGATTTGAACGCGATCAGATCTGCAAGCGGGCTTGACCCATTGGCTTGGCAGGCCATTTGGCGGCCTACAGAGCGCGCGCTGAGCGACTACGGCCTGCTTCTATACTCATATTTGACACGTTGAGACGCAGATTCACCTTTTCGAAACCCCCAAGCTGGCAATAAGCCCTTGGTTTCATTATGATACGACCTATGAACTTAAACCGGGAAGAGGCAGTATGGCTACGCAAAAGGCGAACGAAACCGGACATGTCACCAGCGTGACCAAATCTGCGCCGAAACGCTCCACCACCAAGGCCGCTGTCAAAAAGCCTGTCGCTGCGGCGAAACATGGCAGTGCAGCCAAGCCAGGTGCCGCGGCCGAATTGCCGCCGACGGGGGAGCTGTCAAAGAAAGAGCTGCTCGATCGCCTCGTGGCGGAGAGCGGCATGAAAAAGAGCGAGGCGCGCACCGCGCTGAACGCGCTTTTGAGCGTGATGCATGGGGCTTTCTCGGAGGGGAAAAGCATCTCTGCAGCCCCGCTGGGCAAAATCAAGCTGACCCGCCGCAAGCAAACCCCGAATGGCGAGCTGGCCGTTCTGCGTGTGAAGCTGCGCAGCCCCGATGATAAGGGGCAGAAAGAACCTGGCGCGGACCCTGTTGCAGACAGCCGCGAGGAGCGCTAAATGATCCCCAACGGGTGATTAGCTCAGTGGTAGAGCGCTTCGTTCACATCGAAGATGTCAGGAGTTCAAATCTCTTATCACCCACCACAGTTTTCAGGCGCCGCGCATCAGCGGCGCCTTTTTTGTCGCGGAGGGGCGATTGGCCTATCCTGAGATATTCGTGCTACGCCATGGCGAGACGGAGTGGAACGCCTCAGGCCGCATGCAAGGGCGGCTGCACTCGCCCCTGACCCCCAAAGGCGTGGCGCAGGCAGAGCGCCAACGCATGATTATGGCGGGCCTGGGCCGCAGTGATCTCGCAGTGCTGACCAGCCCACAGGCCCGCGCGCTGCACAGCGCCGCTTTGATCTTTGCCCAAGATACGGCGATGATCCGCACCGATGACCGCTTGTGCGAAATCGATGTGGGGTCCTGGCAGGGGCGGTTGCGATCCGAGCTGCGCATTGAAGGCCCGCCGAAAATGACCTCGGACGGCCCGATTGCCTTTTACGAACAGGCCAAGGATGGCGAAGGGTTTGCTGCGCTGCGCGCCCGCTGCAGCGCGCTGCTCGACACGCTGGAAGGGCCCACGGCGCTGGTCACCCATGGCATCACGTCGCGTATGCTCAGGGCGGTTTATCTGGGGCTGGATGACGCGGCCATTGCAGAGCTGCCGGGCGGGCAGGGGGTCGTTCATCATTTACGTGAAGACGCGCAGGAAATTCTGCGCTAGGGGCTTGCAGGGCCCGCGCCACTTGCGCTAAACGCACCGCTGTCGGGTCGTTAGCTCAGTTGGTAGAGCGCTTCGTTTACACCGAAGATGTCGGGAGTTCGAGCCTCTCACGACCCACCATCCTTCTCTATCATGCCAGATCGCAAAGGCGCACAGAGCCTGCGCCAAATCTCGGGGTTTGCCTGTGGTTGAGCCTGCCCTAGCATCACCGATGAAGGAACTGGAGGACTGCCATGAGTTGGAACCCCGCGCTTGACCCGCATTGCCCGATTGGTGATGAGGTGGACGCCATCGACACCGTCATCGTGCCCCGGGCGCGCGATCTGGGCGGGTTTGAGGTGCGCCGCGCCTTGCCGGCGCCAAAGCGCCAGATGGTGGGCCCGTTTATCTTCTTTGACCAGATGGGCCCGGCAGAGTTTTTGCCGACGCGCGGCATGGATGTGCGCCCGCATCCCCATATCGGGCTTGCCACCATCAGCTACCTGTTTCGTGGCCGCATGCATCACCGCGACAGCCTCGGCACCGACGCCTGGATTGAGCCGGGCGCGGTCAACTGGATGGTGGCCGGCCAAGGCATCACCCATTCAGAGCGCACGGATGACGCAACACAAACCGACCCGATGCCCTTTTTCGGCATTCAGACCTGGGTGGCGCTGCCCGAAGCGCAGGAGGACGCCCCCGCTGATTTCATACATGCGGCCAAGGACGCTCTGCCGTTCCTCGAAGGGGAGGGAAAAGAGGTGCGGCTGATCCTGGGCGACGCCTATGGCGAACGCGCCCCCGTCGAGACAGCGTCCGAGATGTTTTATGCCGATGCGGTGCTGGCGGCGGGCGCGGCCATCCCACTGCCGGATAACCATGAGGACCGGGGCGTCTATGTGGTCGAGGGCAGCGTGGCAGTCGCGGGGCAAATGTTTGACGCGGGCCAGATGATGGTGTTCCGGCCGGGTGATGCAGTGTCGCTGAAGGCGGGAGCGCAGGGCGCGCGCATCATGCTTTTGGGCGGGGCCACATTGGAGGGGCCGCGCTATATCTGGTGGAACTTCGTGGCCTCCTCCCGCGACCGGATAGACGCCGCGAAAGAGGCGTGGCGTGCCGAAGACTGGAAACACGGCCGCTTCCAGCTGCCACCGGGCGATAGCGACGAATTTATCCCATTGCCGTCACGCTAAAGCACCGCGAAAAGTTTTTCGCGTGTTCCACTCAATCGCGCTTGACGGGGCAAGAGCGGGGCCATAATACACCGGGACATTCCGGCAACGGGATGTGCAATGGGCGGTTGTAGCTCAGTTGGTTAGAGTACCGGCCTGTCACGCCGGGGGT
>CAYLVP010000032.1:0-34467 GCA_964387155.1 uncultured Rhodobacterales bacterium
GGATGTGCAGGTGATGATCCACACCGATACGCTGAATGAGAGCGGCTTTGTGGAAAACACGGTCGCCGCCATAAAGGGCCGCACGATCCATGCCTTCCATACCGAGGGCGCGGGCGGCGGACATGCGCCGGATATCATCAAAATCTGCGGCGACGCGAATGTGTTGCCCTCTTCGACCAACCCGACACGCCCCTTCACGGTGAACACGTTGGAGGAGCATCTGGATATGCTCATGGTCTGCCACCACCTCGACAAGTCGATCCCCGAGGACGTCGCCTTTGCTGAGTCGCGCATTCGGCGCGAGACGATTGCGGCGGAGGATATCCTGCATGATATGGGCGCTTTCTCGATCATCGCGTCCGACAGCCAGGCCATGGGCCGGGTGGGCGAGGTGCTGATCCGCACCTGGCAGACCGCTGACAAGATGAAAAAGCAGCGTGGGCGCTTGGCCGAGGAGCAGGGCGAGAACGACAACCTGCGCGTCCGCCGCTATATTGCGAAATACACGATCAACCCGGCGATTGCGCATGGGGTATCGCGCGAAATCGGCTCCCTTGAGGAAGGCAAACGCGCGGATATCGTGATCTGGAACCCCGCCTTTTTCGGGGTGAAGCCGGAAATGGTGCTGATGGGCGGCTCGATCGTTTGTGCGCAGATGGGGGACCCGAATGCCTCAATCCCGACGCCGCAACCGGTCTACACGCGGCCCATGTTTGGCGCGATGGGTCGCGCGGTAGAGCAGTCCGCCGTGGTCTTCACCTCGGCGGCAGCGATGGAGGAGGACGTGCGCGGCAAGCTAGGGCTGGCCAAGGAGTGTATAGCGGTCGAAAATACCCGAGGCATTGGCAAAAAAGACCTGAAGCTGAATGACGCTTTGCCGCAGGTAGAGGTGAACCCCGAAACCTACGAGGTCCGCGCGGACGGTGAGCTATTGACCTGCCAGCCGGCAGAAGAGCTGCCGATGGCGCAGCGGTATTTTATGTTTTGAGCCAACAACTGCGCCAGTGAATCCACGGCTGAGCAATGCGCCAAACGCAAGGCAGGCTTTCTGAGTGAGCGTTGGTGATTGGCCGCGCTTGATCCTATTTTGATGGCAAGACACAAGAAATTCTTTGCCACGAAAGGATCATCGTGATGGTCAAAACAGTCGCTCAAGCACAAACCGTTACATCCGCTATGCGCTTTGCACATGCCGTGACGAGCGCAGTGTCGCGTTTTCTGACAACGGCGATGAACGCTAACTCGATTGCAAACGATGTCCACAAACTGAATGCGTTGACCGACACAGAACTTGAAGCCCTTGGCACCACCCGCTCTGCTGAGATCGATCGCATCTTTTCTCTGCACGGGTGTCAGTAAGGCAATCGGCCTCGCCGGGGCCGAACCGCCCCCTGCCTCGCGAGGGGTAAAATCCGCCCAATTGTCAAGCAGTCTGCCTGAAGCTTGTGCTTGGTCTTGACGAATGACCCAAGGCGCGGAATATCCGGTTTCCGCCTGCCCTCGGGGGCGCTAGTCTGAAGGCTGTTGCTGTCTCAGATGCCGAGGTCACATACATGCCCGTTCGCAACCGCTTTGCTGAACTGCACCCGGACATCACCGCCTGGCGGCGGGATTTTCATGCACATCCCGAATTGCTTTATGAAACGCATCGCACCTCGGGGATTGTGGCAGAGAAACTGACGGAATTTGGTTGCGACGAGGTGGTCACGGGGTTGGGCCGCACTGGGGTTGTAGGGCTGATCCATGGGCGCGGTGCGCCGGGTGGCAAGACGATTGCATTGCGCGCCGACATGGACGCGCTGCCAATCCATGAGGCGACCGGGGCGGAGCATACCTCCACCCTGCCCGGCAAGATGCATGCTTGCGGCCATGACGGGCACACCGCGATGCTGCTGGGGGCCGCACAATATCTGGCCGAGACCCGCAATTTCGATGGCACCGTGGCTGTGGTCTTCCAACCCGCCGAAGAAGGCGGCGCAGGCGCGGAGGAGATGGTGCAGGACGGGCTGATTGAGCGCTTCGGCATCTCCGAGATTTACGGGATGCACAACTCTCCCATCGTGCCGTTTGGCGAATTTGCCATCCGGCCAGGGCCGTTCTATGCCGCCTGCGACAGCTTCGTGATCAAGGTCCGCGGCAAGGGCGGGCATGCAGCCCGGCCCAACAACACGGTGGACACGACACTCGCCGCCTCCGCCATCGTGATGGCACTGCAATCCATTGTGTCGCGCAATGCAGACCCTCAGAAGCCACTCGTCGTTTCGGTGACCAGTTTCCGCACGGAAAGCGACGCGTTCAACGTCATCCCCGAACATGTTGAGCTGCGCGGGACGGTGCGCAGCTTTGATCAGGCGCTGCGGGAAGAGGCGCTGTCGCGCATCAAGCAGCTCGCCAGCCTCACCGCGCAATCCTACGGCGCGCAGGCCGACGTGATCATGGACGAGATCCCCTACCCGGTGATGGAAAACCACGAGATCGAGACCCGGCACTGTATCGCCGCCGCCACTTCGGTGGGCCAGAAGGTCAACGAGGCCCCGCGCGTCACTGGCGGCGAAGACTTCGCCTATATGCTGCGCGCCTGCCCGGGCGCCTATATACAGATTGGCATTGGGCCTTCGGCCGGGCTGCACCACCCGGAATATGACTTTAATGACGAGATCATCCCGCTTGGATGCTCTTACTGGGTGACGCTGGCCGAACAGCGCCTGGCGGGTTGAGATGATCACGGCCAACCGCATCGTGAAGGGTGAAAGCGCGCTGCGCTGCACTTTGTCATATGAGCGCCGTTTCTTGCGCCGCAGAGTTCTGCAAACCGATACGGGCGAGGCTTTTCTGGCTGATCTGGCGAGCACGGTCTCGCTTGAAGCGGGTGATGCTTTTGAGCTGGAAGACGGTCGGCTGGTCGAGGTCTTGGCGGCGGAGGAACCCCTTCTCGAGATCACCGCGCCGAACCTGCTGCGCCTTGTCTGGCATATCGGCAACCGGCATTGCCCGGCCCAAATCGAACCCGACCGCGTGCTGGTCCAACCCGACCACGTCATTCGCGACCTGATGGTCAAACTGGGCGCGACCATACGCGAGATCTGCGAGCCCTTCACGCCTGAAGGCGGCGCTTACGGGCATGGGCGAACGCATGGGCATAGCCACGAACCTGCCCATGACCACCAACATGACGCCCATGCCCGCTGAGCTTAGCCCAGCACAGCTAATGACGCTGACCCAATGGCTGTCGCCCGCCTTCCCAATTGGTGCGTTCAGCTATTCGCACGGGCTGGAATTTGCGCTGCAGTCAACACCTGCACTCGACCTTGAGGCTTGGCTTGCAGGTATCTTACGGCACGGGGCGGGGCGCAATGACGCCATCCTGATCCTGGCGGCGCATAGTGGGCAGATTGATGAGGCAGACGCGCTTGCCCGCGCGCTAAGCCCCAGCTCGGAACGTCTGTTGGAGACGGCCGCGCAAGGTGCTGCATTTTGCAAAGCACTGCGCGATGCCTTTGGGCTCGACCTAGTTGAGCTGACATATCCTGTGGCGCTTGGCGCAGCCGCAGCAGAAAAGAAGATGCCTGTCGAGCCCGTCACGACGCTCTATCTGCATGCAGTCGTCACCAACCTGATCGGTGCGGCCCAAAGGCTTGCGCCGCTGGGCCAGTCGAAGGCGCAGGCGATGATTGACCGGCTCAGCCCAACCTGTGCAGAGATTGCCGCCAACACGGCTTGCTTGGGACTGGACGATCTTGGCGGGGCGGCCTGGCTTGCGGATGTAGCGGCCATGCAGCATGAAGATATGGAAACACGGATATTTCGAACATGAGCACATCAGCACACGGGCCGCTTCGCATCGGCATTGGCGGACCGGTTGGCGCGGGCAAGACCTCGCTGACGGCGGCCCTCTGCCGGGCGTTGCGCGATACGCATTCGGTGGCGGTCGTGACCAACGACATCTACACGCAGGAGGATGCCGAGGCGTTGGTCCGTATGCAGGCGCTCCCCTCAGACCGCATTCGCGGGGTGGAAACCGGCGGCTGTCCGCATACGGCAATCCGCGAAGACGCCTCGATCAATCTGGCAGCCATTGACCAGCTGAACCGGGACTTCCCCGATCTCGACGCCGTGCTGATCGAAAGCGGAGGCGATAACCTGTCGGCGACCTTCTCGCCAGAGCTGGCCGATCTGACGCTTTATGTGATCGACGTGGCCGCAGGGGAGGAAATTCCGCGCAAGGGGGGGCCGGCCATCACCCGCTCCGACGTGCTGGTGATCAACAAAACCGACCTCGCCCCGCATGTGGGTGCCTCCCTCGATGTGATGGCGCGCGACGCCAAGGCCCAGCGCGGCGCCCGCCCCTTTGTCTTTGCGCAGGTCAAGAACGGGCAAGGCGTGGAAGATGTACTGGCGCATATCCGGGCCATCGGGGGCCTGCGCTAAAGGTCGTTTCCTGACCTGCCATGGCGCGGCTCATGTTGCGTGGCATTCCGAATTCGGCAAAGCTGCGGAGCGAGGGGTGTGACATGAACATATTGGAGAACCCATATCGTAAAGCGGCCAGCCAAATCGGGGTGCCAGAGGGAACGCCGTTCCCCAGCGACGATTGGGCCACCCCGACCGCTTTGCTGGCCCGCTGCCCCAAGGCTGCTCCGACCCCGTTGACCAAGCTGAGCCAGGTTTGCGATGTGGCTGAGCTGTGGATCAAGGATGAACGCGAGCGGATGGGGCTGGGTAGCTTCAAGGCGCTTGGAGCGGCTTATGTCATCGCCTCGGACCCGGACGCGAAAAGCAAAACCTTTGTCACCGCAAGCGCCGGGAACCACGGGCTGTCAGTGGCAACGGGAGCGCAGGTTTTTGGCGCAAAGGCGGTGATTTACCTGGCTGAAACCGTGCCCGAAAGCTTCGCGGACCGGCTCCGTGCAACGGGGGCAGAGGTGCGCCGCGAGGGGGCGGTCTATGAAGACAGCATGCAGGCCGCCGCGCGCGCCGCGCAGGCCCATGGCTGGTTTTTGCTCTCGGACAGCTCATGGGAGGGATATATCGAGCCGCCCCTTAAGCTAATGGAGGGCTATCTGAGCCTGATGGCCGAAGTGTTTGACCAGATCACCCGCATGCCCACCCATATCTTTCTTCAAGCGGGCGTCGGCGGGTTGGCATCTGCGTGCGCTGCGGCGGCACGCAAACACTGGGGCGACCGGCCCACAATCATCGTTGTCGAGCCCACCGTCGCACCTGCCCTTATGAATTCCATCCAGCAAGGGATGTCCGTGCATACGGACGGGCCGGTGTCATCCATGGGACGGCTGGACTGCAAGGAGCCATCAGTCATCGCCTTGAAGGGTCTGGCGCGCGATGCAGATTGGTTCTGCACGATGACGGATGCGCAGGTCGCGGCGTGCATGCCCATATTGGAACGCTTTAGCCTCGCGACCTCGCCATCGGGTGGCGCAGGGCTCGCTGCGCTGATCAGCGCAGGCGGCATGTTTGGGCTGACGACTGCCTCTCGCGCGCTGTGTATCCTCAGCGAAGGCCCGGCGTGACGCTCGAGTTTCCCCGGGCAGAGTTCGAGGCCCGCTGCGCCAAGGCACAGGCGCGGATGGCCGATGTGGGGCTGGGTGCCATGCTGCTCACAACCGAGGCCGAGATCCGCTATTACACCGGCTTCCTCACCCGTTTCTGGGAAAGCCCGACCCGCCCGTGGTTCCTTGTGCTGCCACGATCCGCCCCGCCCATCGCCGTAATCCCGTCCATCGGGGCAGAGCTCATGGGCCAGACCTGGGTGGACGACATCCGCTGCTGGCGCGCGCCTGACCTGGAAGATGATGGCGTGTCTTTATTGATTGCAACGCTGCACGAGGTGGCGGATGGGGCCGATATCGGGATCGCCTATGGCATGGAAAGCCATGCCCGCATGCCCTTGGCGACGCTGAACGCCCTGCGCGATGCGCTGGGACTGACCCATGACCACATGATCACGCGCGACCTGCGGATGATCAAATCCTCTGCCGAGATTGCCAAGATCCGCGCGGCCTGCAGCGTGGCCGACCGCGCCTTTGCCCGGGTTCCCGAGATCGCCAGCGAAGGCGTGCCACTGGCTGTTGTCTTTCGCCGCTTCCAGATGCTTTGTCTTGAGGAAGGCGCGGATTGGGTGCCCTATCTTGCAGGCGGGGCGGCCCCAGGCGGCTATTGCGATGTGATATCGCCCGCGACACAGACGCCGCTGCAGGCAGGCGATGTGCTGATGCTCGATACCGGGCTGACGCGCGACGGGTATTTCTGCGATTTTGATCGCAATTTCTCCATCGGGCCACCAAGCGCGCAAGTCGCCCAAACCCATGCCAGGTTGATCGAGGCGACGCAGGCAGGCTTTGCCGCGGCAAAGCCCGGGGCAACATGCGCAGACCTGTTTCACGCGATGGATGTGATATGCACCGGCGGCGCGGGCGGCAGCGATGCAGGTCGGTTGGGCCATGGGCTCGGGATGCAGCTGACGGAATGGCCGTCGCTTATTCCCGCCGAGCACACAGTCCTGGAACCCGGCATGGTGCTGACCCTTGAGCCCGGGATAGAGACAGGGCCCGGCAAGATGATGGTCCACGAAGAGGATATCGTGATCACCGAAACAGGCGCGGAATATCTGTCGGCCCCCGCATCTGCCGCGATTGAGGTGCTGTGATGACCCGGTTTGCCTATGAGCTGGACACACCCGCCCAAACCACATTGGGGCTGATCGTCCTGCAATCCGACGAAACCATCGAGCAGGAGTTTCGCCGCGCGCTTCCTGCCGGAGCGCATTTGCATGTCACCCGCGTGCCCAGCGGCGCGGAAGTGACAGCCGACACGCTGCAAGCTATGGAGGCGCATCTGCAAGGCGCTGCCAGCCTGTACCCCGAAGGTCTGCAATTCGACGCGGTGGGCTATGGATGTACCTCCGGCACGGCGCAAATTGGCGCAGACCGGGTCGCGGCACGGGTTGGCTCAGCTACCCAAACCCGCCATGTGACCGAGCCCGTCTCGGCCCTGCAGGCGGCCTGCACCGCCCTCAATGTCACGCGGCTGGCTTTCCTGTCGCCCTATATCGGCGAAGTCTCTGCCAGACTGCGCGCCGTTTTGAACGATGCGGGGCTGGAGACGCCACTTTTTGGCTCTTTCAACGAGGCGGAGGAGCGCAAAGTCGCCCGCATCACGCCCGTGTCCATCACCGAGGCAGGCGCGGCACTTGCCCGCCAAGGCCACGTGGACGCGCTGTTTTTGTCCTGCACAAACTTGCGAACCTTTGAAGTGATCACCGCGCTCGAAGCGCAGCTGGGAATGCCCGTCCTGTCCAGCAATCAGGTCCTGCTGTGGCATATGGCGCGGATGGCCGGGTTGGATCTGCACAGCGACCAGCTTGGGCAGCTTGTCGCGCGGTACTAAGGCACCTCAAGGCCCGCAAGCACGGAACCTTTGCCGCCATCTGGTGTTGGACCCGGTCCGCGCGCCATCAGCACGCTGGCATTGTTTTGATTTGCACTCCCTGTGCGAAAAGCGCAGTGAGGTGCCAGCCCCGGCGCTGCCTACGCCCGGCGCAACGGCAATGAAAGCGGCGCGGATCCTGGGGGCCACGTACCGAGAATGAGACAATATTTCATCGGCCTGCTCGCTGGCATCGTGTTGCAGGCGAGCCCTGCCCTCGCGTTTGACCTTCGTTTCTCCAGCAGCTCTGCCGATGCTGATCTGAACGGTGATCTGGAACGCGCGTCGCTATTGGCCACGCTCGACGGCGATCAGGACGCCACGGCGCAGGATGTCCTGGCCGCCGCACAGGCCGAATACGGCCGCTTGATTGGCGCACTTTATGACAGCGGCTATTTTGCGCCTGTGATCACCGTCAAGCTGGACGGGCGGGAAGCCGCAGGCATTTCGCCACTCGCCAATCTGCAAACGGTGCGACGCGTAGATGTGCGGGTCGTCGCCGGACCACGCTTCCTGTTTGGGCAAACGCGGCTTGCCCCGGTGCCTACGAACACCGCATTGCCGAGCGCCTTTCGAGGGGGCGAGCGGGCCTCGACCGGTGCTATCCGCGATGCGGTCGATATGGCCATCGAAGGATGGCGTGATCTGGGCTACGCGAAGGCCGATGTTGGGTCGCAACAGATCACCGCGCGCCACCCGGACCAGCGGCTCGATGTGGATGTGGCGCTGGATACCGGGCCCCGCCTGCGGTTTGGAGAGTTGCGCATCTCGGGCAATCAAGCTGTGCGCACCGAACGCATTCGCGAAATCGCGGGCCTGCCCACAGGCCAGGTGTTCGACCCGGTCGAGCTTCAACGCGCCACAACCCGGCTGCGACGCACGGGTGCGTTTTCGGTCGCAGCACTAAGCGAGGCGGAGGCCATCGGCCCTGGAGACACGCTGCCCATTAACCTGCAAATCGTTGAAGAGAAACCGCGCCGTTTTGGCGTCGGTGCCGACATATCGACGACAGACGGTCTGGGGCTGGAGGCGTTTTGGCTGCACCGCAACCTCTTTGGCGGTGCCGAGCGGTTGCGCGTAGAGGGCGAAGTAAAGGGGATCGGCGGACAAACCGGCGGCGAGGATTTCCGTCTGTCCGCGCGCTACTCCCGCCCGGCAACATTCAACGAAGACACTGACTTCTTTGTGCTTGGCGAGATTGAAAGCCTGGATCAGGACAATTTCAACGCGGACCGGATCAGGATTGAGACGGGGATCACGCGCTTCGCCTCGGAGAACCGCGAATACACGTTCGGGCTTGGCTTTGAGAAAGCGCGGACCGAGGATGCTTTTGGCGAGCGGAGCTACACGATTTTCACCCTGCCCGCCTCTGCGGAATTTGACTACCGCGACAATGAGCTGGACGCCACATCAGGCTATTACGCCCATTTGAGCCTCACCCCATTCATCGCCCTTAATGGCACCGAAAACGGGCTGCGGACCTATGCCGACCTGCGCGGGTATCGCCAGCTGGGCGAGAGGCTGACATTCGCATTGCGTGGACAGCTTGGGTCAGTCGCGGGGCCTGATCTGTCGACCGCCCCGGCTGACTTCCTGTTCTATTCCGGCGGCGGGGGCACTGTTCGCGGGCAACAGTTCCAGTCGTTGGGCGTTGATCTGGGCGGCGGGCAAGAGGTTGGCGGCCGCTCGTTCTTGGGTCTGTCGGGCGAGCTGCGTGTGAAGACCGGCGACAGCCTCAGCCTCGTGGGCTTCATCGACGCGGGCTATATCGGCACCGAAGCCTTCCCCAATGGCTCCGATGGTGACTGGCATAGCGGCGCAGGCCTGGGCGTGCGCTATGACACCGGCATCGGCCCTATTCGCGTCGACGTGGGCGTGCCAGTCAGCGGCCCCGGCGACAATACCGGGTTTGAAATCTACATCGGGATCGGACAGGCCTTTTGATGATGCGCAAGATTTTCTTCATTCTTTGGCTTATTCTGCTGCCCCTATCCGCCTCCGCACAGGAAGAAGACAAGGGCTTTCTGACCGAGATGCTCGAAAGCAGCCTTGGCGGCGAGGGGCGCACCGTGTCAATCAACGGCTTTGCAGGTGCGTTCAGCAGCCGCGCCACGATCAATTCTATCACCATCGCGGACACGCAAGGGATCTGGTTGACGCTGGAAGATGTGGTGGTCGACTGGAACCGGTCCGCCCTGCTGCGTGGCCGGGTCGACGTGCAAGAGCTTTCTGCCACCCGGATCGACCTGCCCCGCCTGCCCGTCGCACCCGAAACTGAGCTGCCCCCCGCAGAGGCTGGCGGCTTTGCCCTGCCCGACCTGCCGGTATCGATTACTGTGGGCCAGTTGCGGGCAGATGAAATCACGCTGGGCGCACCGGTTCTGGGCCAGGCGGCGGCACTCACCCTGGAGGCATCTGGCACACTTGCCGGTGGCATGGCGGATGTGGCGCTGAACGCGGAACGCACCGACGGTCAACGCGGGCTATTTGAGCTGGAGGGCAGTTTTGAGAACGACGTGGTGACGCTGCAGCTGCAGCTTGACGAAGGCGAGGCCGGGATCGCGGCGCGCCTGCTGCAACTGCCGGGCCTGCCGCCTGTCACGCTGCGTGTCGCCAGCAATGGCCCGCTGGATGCGTTCAGTACGGAGCTCACCCTGGCCACCGACGGGGCAGAGCGACTGGCTGGCACCGTAACACTGCAATCGGCTGAGACCTCTGGTCCCGGCCCATCTGCGGCGCGCCGCTTCGCGGTGGATATAGGGGGCGATGTGACCGCGCTTTTCGCCCCGCAATACCGCCCGTTCTTTGGTGAAGAGGTCGCCTTGCGCGCGGAGGGTATGCAGGGCGCGGATGGCGCGCTGACATTGGACGCGCTTGATTTGCAGACCGAGGCGCTCAACCTGTCAGGATCAGCGGCCCTGAACAGTGATAACTGGCCGACGCGCCTCGATATCACAGGCCGGGTTGCCCACGCCGATGGGGAGCCGGTGCTGTTGCCGCTTTCCGGTGCTGAGACGACGGTGCGCGAGGCGCAGCTGCAAGTAGCATTTGACGCCGATGACGGGGACCGCTGGTCTGCGGCTTTCGAAGTGGCGGGGCTCGCACGACCCGACGTCGCGATCAGTCAAACCCGGCTGACAGCAAACGGGACGTTACAAGGTAAGGTCAATGCCATTGGTGCTGTCAGTGCCGTGCTTGATCTTGTCGCTGAGGGCATCGCCTTGCCGGATGACGGCCTACAGCAAGCTGTTGGCTCCCGCATCGACGGCGCGCTGACGATTGACTTTACCGAAGGCCAACCGCTGCGCTTGTCCGGCCTTGATCTGGCTGGCGAAGATTACGCATTGACCGGTGAGGCCGTGCTGTCGGGCCTTGAGGATGCGCTGAACACCGGGTTCGACCTCATGCTGTCAGCCCGCGACCTGTCCCGCTTTTCGGCCGTCAGCGGGCAGGCCCTGCAAGGGGAGGCGGAGCTTGCCCTTGAGGGCGAGGCCGATGCGGGCGGCAGTTTCGACGTGAATGTTGCAGGCGATGTGACCGGGTTGAGCACCGGCATCGCGCAGGCCGATGCGATGCTGGCCGGGCGCACGACCCTCGCCCTGGCAGCCACGCGCGATACGGAAGGCACGCGGATCAGAGGGCTCGATCTGCGCAACCCGCAGCTGTCCCTGACGGGGCAGGCGCAGCTGGCCACCGAAAGCTCGGACGTGCAATTCAACGCCATGCTGAATGAGGCGGGACTTGTGCTGGACACGCTTGAAGGCCCGCTGACCGTTGATGGCAGGGCGCTGCAAGACGCGCAGGGATGGCGCGTCGATGTCGATGCCGCAGGTCCCTATCAGGCAACCGCCGCACTTGAGGGCTTGGCCACCGGCCCAGACGCCACGCTGACATTCGACATTGATATTCCTGATATTGCCCCGGTTGTGCCGGGCTATTCCGGCGCGGTCGAGCTTGACGGTCGTGTGGATCAATCGCCCGATGGGTGGCTGGTAGAAACGGTGCTGGCGGGACCCTACGGGCTTGACGCTGATGTCGCAGGCAGGGTCACAGGCCAGAACGCCCCTGATGTTCGCTTTGTCGCCAGCTTGCCGGATGTAAAACCCTTTGCCCCGCAATTCACTGGCGCCGTCCGCGTGACCGGCACCGCCGTGCAGCGTGGCGAGACCCTCACCCTCGATACCGAGCTGAGCGGACCTTACGGGCTGGACGCCACCGTGGGCGCGGATATGACCGGGGCCGATATCACCGCGCGCTACGACGCGCGGCTGCCCAACATGCGCCCATTGGCTCCCCAATTTAATGGCCCGCTCGCGGTCACAGGCACCGCCCTGCGGCGCGGCGAAGTGATCTCGGTCGAAACCGATCTCGATGGGCCATACGGTCTTACCGCCAGTGTGGCAGGCGATGTCGCGGGGCCTGCGCCTGCCATTACTCTTTCTGCAAATCTGCCCAATGTCGCGCCACTCGTTCCGGGCTTCAGCGGCCCGCTCAACGTGAATGGCACAGCGCGGCAGGATGGTCAGAATTGGTTCATCGACACTGCCGTAGGCGGGCCTGCCGGAACCACCGCTGACATCGTGGGCCGGGTCGGCACTGATAGCACATTGGGCCTGTCGGTTGCGGGCAGCGCCCCGCTGGCGCTTGCCAATCCGTTCATTGCCCCGCGCAACATCCAAGGCCAGACCCAGTTTGATCTGCGGATCGAAGGCCCACCTGCGCTGGGGTCAGTCTCTGGCCGGATCACGGCCACCGATGGGCGGTTGACCGCGCCCAACCTGCGGGTCGCGCTGACCGATATTGGCGCGCAAATCGGGCTGAGCGGCGGGCGCGCCGATCTGGCGTTGCAGGCCGCCGTCTCATCAGGCGGGACCCTGGCCCTGCGCGGGCCGATCACCTTGACGGGTGATATCCCGGCAGAACTTGGCATTGACCTAAGCAATGTCACTATCACAGACCCCGCGCTTTACGAGACCTTGCTCGACGGGCGGGTCACTGTGATCGGGCCGCTCACTGGCGGCGCGCGAATTGCGGGGCGGATCGATGTGGGCCCAACCACGGTTTCGGTGCCGTCCTCGGGTCTGGGCGGGTTTACGATTGTTCCACAGATCGCGCATATCGGCGCGTCGCAAGCGGTGCGCGCCACGCAGTCCCGCGCAGGGCTTGATGAAAAGACCGAGGCCGCCGACAACGGCGGCGGGGGCAGGCCCTACCCGCTTGATCTACTGATCTCCGCGCCCTCGCGTATTTTCGTGCGGGGCCGTGGTCTGGATGCCGAGCTTGGCGGGCAATTGCAGCTGACAGGCACGACAGACAACATCATTTCATCCGGGCGGTTCGAGCTGATCCGCGGGCGGCTCGACATCCTTGAAAAGCGGTTCCAGCTGGATGAAGGCAGCGTGCAGTTGCAGGGCAATTTCGACCCGTTCTTGCGCTTCGTGGCCACCACGCCGACCTCTGCCGGCAGCGCCAGCGTGATCATTGAAGGCCCTGCATCCGCGCCGGAGGTTACCTTTAGCTCCACCCCCGAAGCACCGCAGGACGAGGTATTGGCGCAGATCTTTTTCGGGCGCGACGTCTCGCAGCTTTCAGCCTTTCAGGCGCTGCAACTGGCCAATGCCGTCGCCACGCTGGCTGGCAACGGAGGCGAGGGTATCGTGTCGAGACTGCGCCGCGGCTTTGATCTCGACGATCTGGACGTCACCACCGATACCGAGGGCAACACCGCCGTGCGCGCGGGCAAATACCTGTCTGACAATGTCTATACGGATGTGGAGGTTGGTGGCGCGGACGGCGCTGAGGTCTCGATCAATGTCGACCTCACCCCAAGCATCACGGCGCGCGGAAGCGCCACGGCGTCAGGTGAGACGGCGATTGGGATCTTCTTCGAGCGCGACTACTGACACCCGTTTCTGACCTAGACGGGCGCCTACGCATCAGGTAACGTATGCGTTAATTGCGCCAACAGGATCACATATCTTGCAGAATTCATTTGAAGTCGCTGTCTTCGAGGGCGACGGCATCGGGCCGGAAATCACCGCCCCCACTGTTGATCTGCTCACAAAGTTGAGCGCTGTCAAAGCCGCCTACAGTCTGAATTTCCGGTCCCATCCCGCAGGTGCGGGCCACTACGTCAAGACAGGCGACAGCCTGCCCAAAGCCTCACTGAAAGCAGCGGGCGAGGCGGATGCCATCCTGCTGTCGGCGATGGGGCTGCCAGAGGTGCGCTACGCGGATGGCACCGAGATCTCGCCCCAGATCGACCTGCGCAAAGCCTTCAAGCTCTTTGCCGGTGTGCGTCCGGTCCGCGTGGCGGCCGGCGGGGAGACCCCGCTGAAAATGCCCGAAGGAAAGAGCATCGATTTCGTCCTCATCCGTGAAAGCACCGAAGGGCTTTTCCACACGCAAGGGCGCGGCGAGGTCACGAAGGACGAAGCGCGGGAAACGCTGCTGATCACGCGCGACATCTCGGAACAGCTTTTCGCATTTGCCTTCAATATGGCCAAGGAGCGCAAGGCCCAAGGGCGCGGGCCAGGCCGGGTCACCTGTGTTGACAAAGCCAATGTCTTCCGCGCCTTCGCATTTTTCCGGGAGCTGTTTGACGCCGAAGCCGCCAAACACCCCGACCTGACCGCAGACCACGCCTATGTCGATGCGACGGCGTTGTGGATGGTGCAGAAACCATGGGATTTCGACGTCATGGTGACCGAAAACATGTTTGGCGACATCCTCAGCGATTTGGGCGCCGGGCTGATGGGCGGGCTGGGGCTGGCACCTTCCGCCGATATCGGGCTGGAGCAGGCCGTCTTCCAACCCTGCCACGGCTCAGCCCCCGACATTGCCGGGCAAGGCAAGGCAAACCCGTTCGCGATGATCCTTTCGGGGGCCATGATGCTGGACTGGCTGGGGCTGAAACATGGCGTTGCAGATATGTGCGCGGATGCGGCCCGGCTGCGCGCGGCGGTTGATCTGCAGGTGGCCGATCGCATAAACGTCACTGCCGATCTGGGCGGCAGCGCCACGACAGCGCAGGCTGCGGCCGCCGTGGGCGCGCGGCTCGGATGCTGAAGGTCGCCTGCGTCGGCGCGGGATATTTCAGCCAGTTTCATTTCGATGGCTGGCGGCGCATTGCCACGACAGAGCTTGTCGGCGTAACCAACCGCGACCGTGCCAAGGCGGAAGCCACCGGCCTGCCCGTTTATGACAGTTTGGCTGAAATGCTCGAACAGACATCGCCTGACATTCTGGATATTATCGTCTCTCCCGAAGGTCATGCGGAGGCGATCCGCGCGGGCCTCGCCCATGGGGTCAAGGCGATCATCTGCCAGAAACCGTTCTGCACCTCTTATGCCGAAGCACAGGCGATGACCGCGCAGGCCGAAGATGCTGATATCCCACTGATCGTACACGAAAATTTTCGGTTCCAGCCATGGTATCGCACCATCCGCGCGCAGATTCAGAACGGCGCCATAGGCCAACCCCACCAGGCCACAATGCGGCTGCGCCCCGGCGACGGGCAAGGGGCCGACGCCTATCTCGCGCGCCAGCCCTATTTTCAGACGATGCCCCGCTTTTTGATCCATGAGACGGGCGTGCATTGGGTTGACACATTCCGCTTTCTCTTTGGCGACCCGGTAGCGGTCTATGCAGATCTCAGGCGGGTGAACCCGGTCATCGCGGGTGAGGATGCGGGCTATGTGCTTTTTGATCACCCGGATGGCATCCGCGTACTGTTTGACGCCAATCGCAGCCTCGATCACGCGGCCGACAACCCACGCTGCACCATGGGCGAAGCACTGTTTGAGGGAAGCGAAGGCACGTTGCGGCTTTATGGCGACGGATCGGTGACACATCGCGCCTTTGGCACGATGCCCGAAACGCAAGTGCACCCTCCTGAACCAGGCATGATGTTCGGGGGCGATTGCACCTACCACCTGCAGGCCCATGTGGCCGCGGCCTTGTCCGGGGACGGGGCGTTGGAAAATCAGGCGCGGGATTATCTGACCGTCATGCGTGTGGAGGAGGCGATATACGCCTCGGCAGAGACGCAAACCAAGGTCAGGTTGACACCATGAAGCCTGCAGCACCGCGCTCCTTGTCCAGCTCTGCCCAGGCGCTTGAACAGCTGCGGGAGCTGATCTTTTCGGGCCAGCTTGGCGCGGGAACGGACCATCTTGAAAGCGAGCTGGCAGAGGCGTTGGGAATGTCACGAACGCCCGTGCGCGAAGCGCTGTTGGTGCTTGAAAGTCAGGGGCTCGTCGATGTGCGGCCCCGCAAGGGCGTGCGGATCCGGCCCGTGTCACCTGCCGATATGTCCGAAATCTACGACGTGCTGACCGAGTTGGAGAGCCTTGCCGCCCGACTTGCCGCCGGGCGCGGGCTGGATGCCAAGGCCCTGTGCCCCCTGGCTGAGACCATCCGTGATATGGATGTCGCCTTGCTCCGGGCGGACCGGGGGGCTTGGGCCGCAGCAGATGACCGTTTTCATGCGGAACTTGTCCGACTGGGTGGCAGCTCGCGAGTGGAGGCGATTTCGCAGATGATGTCAGATCAGGTGCGCCGCGCCCGGCTGGTGACGCTCCATATGCGCCCGCTGCCCACGCAATCCAATGATGACCACCGCGCCGTGCTGGAGGCGATCCGCCAAGGCGATGCCGACACCGCAGGCCGCGTCCACCATGCCCACCGCAGCGCGGCCAAGACCATCCTGATCGATCTGCTGAAAACGCACCATCTCAACAGCCTCTAGCGGCCCGGCGCGCGTTTGTGCCACTGTGTCTGACATGAGCATTCCATATCTTTCCGAAGCCGATCTAGAAGGTTTGGGGCTGAGCACCGCCCAGATCGTCGAGGCCATCAAAGGCGTGATCCGGGGCAGCGATGAAGGCCGCGTCTGGGCGGCGCCCAAGGCCGCGCTTATGCCGCCCGGTGACAATCGCTACATGATGGCAGCGCTCGCCGCGATGGACGGACCCTCGCTATTGGCCGTCAAGACGGTCGTGCTGAACCCCGACAACCCGGCAAGGGGCCTGCCCCAGATCAACGGGCTGGTGACAATGCTCGACAGCGAGACCGGCCTGCCCGTCGCAATCCTGGACGGCAATTGGGTGACGGCCGTGCGCACGGCAGGCTTGAGCGCCACGGCCGCAACCTATATGGCGCGCAAAGCTGCCAAGGTGATCGGCTTTGTAGGTTGCGGCGTGCAGGCGCGCAGTCACCTGCAGGCGTTCAGCGATCTCTTTCCGCTCAAGCGGATGAAAATGTTTGGGCGCGGCCAGCCCAACATGGACCGGCTTGCCGAGATGGCGCGCGGCTTGGGCCTTGAGGTCGAGAGCTGCGGCAGCGGAGCAGAGGTTGCAGCAAGCGCTGACCTTCTGATCACCACCGTCACCCATACTGGCGGGGCAGAGCCGTTTCTTGATGCCAATGTGATGCCCGAAGGCAGCTTTGCTGCTGTCGTCGATCTGGCAGCCCCCTGGATACGGCCCAGCTTTGGCGCGCTCGACCGTGTTGCGGTGGATGATCTGGCGCAAGAGGCGGCCTTGCCCAACAAGCTTTGCGATCCTGACCATATCTCTGGCGATCTGTCGGGGTTGGTGCTGGGCAAGCTGCCCGGGCGGCAAAGCGATACTGAGAGAAGCGCTTTTGTGTTCAGAGGTCACGCCTTGGGCGATCTGGCGCTCGCGGCGCTTGCCTGGGACACCTATCACAATGGCTGATCCGCCCGCACTTGAACAGATCGACCGCGCGGCGTGGGCGCATCTGGATGATGCTGTCAGCAGCCCGTCCGCCGCCTTGCGATGCTTGACGCTTGGCAGTGTTGATAGGGCTGGCGCCCCGCAATTGCGCACCCTGATCCTGCGCGGGGTGGATGCAGCGGGCCGCAGCCTGACCTTCCACACCGATATCCGCAGCGCAAAATGGAGGGAGCTGCTGCGCGCTCCGCAGGCCAGCGTACTCGGCTATGATGCAGGGCTGAGAACGCAGCTGCGCTGCGCGGGCACTGTAGCCCTGTTCGGGCCGGGCTCGGCGGAGCAGCAGGAGATCTGGGATACCCTGCCCCCATGGAACCGCAACGCCTATTGCGGCGGGCCGCCCGGCCATACCATGACAGAGCCCGATGGTACTGGCGCGCAAGACCATCCCCCAAGTGACGCAGAAACCGCCAAAGGCCAGGCCCGGTTTGGCGTCATCGTCTTCACCGCGCAGATGCTGGACTGGTACCAGCACGGGCGAGGCCGCAACATGCGGGCGCGGTTTGACTATGATGCGGGCCACCAAAGCTGGGTGACGCCGTGACGCAGGCCTAAATGTCGTAATCCGGCAGCTGGTCGAAGGCCGATTTGAGCGCATCGCCCCACCCAGAGGCGATCTGGTTATAGACCGGGTCATCGGCCTCAATCCGCAGCGCGCGGTTGGCGTGCAGCACATCGTTTTCATAGACATGCACGTCAAAGGGCAGGCCCACTGACAAGTTCGATTTCACAGTTGAATCGAAGGATACGAGCAGCAGCTTCAACGCATCACCGAACCCCATCTGCGGGTCATAGGCGCGCACCAAAATGGGTTTTCCGTATTTCGCCTCACCGATCTGAAAGAACGGCGTGTCCTCGGTGACCTCGATGAAATTGCCCTCCGGGTAAACCATGAAGATCGTGGGCTGCCCGCCCTTGATCTGTCCGCCCACAATGACCGAGGCCGCGAAGGCATCGTCAGAGCTTTGACCCGTCGGGCTGGAATAGGCGATGACCTCTTTCAGCGTCGCGCCAACAAGACGCGCCACCTGGAACATGGTGGGTTGGGACAGGATCGACGGAGCACGGTCTTCGGCCGCTTTGGAGCGTTCTTCAAGCAGGCTGATCAGCGCTTGCGTCGTGGCGAGGTTGCCGGCGGTCATGATCGTGATGGCCCGCTCGCCCGCGACCGTCCAGTGGAACATCTTGCGCGCGGCAGAAAAGTTGTCGACGCCCGCATTGGTGCGGGTGTCCGACATAAAGACAAGGCCCTGTTCAAGGCGCAGGCCGACGCAATAGGTCATTCAGGATTATCCATGAGCAGTGGTGATCCGAAACTTACTGCTGCACCTGCAAAGATACAATCATGGACTCGTTGCTGCTGCCCATACGCAGCCCCGATATGGGCGCGGCCTCCTGCGCGTCCCGCCCGATGGCAATGCGCACATACCGTTCGTCCGGGCTGACACCGTTTGAGATGTCAAACCCCACCCAACCAAGCCCGTCGATATGGACCTCGGCCCAGGCGTGGCTGGCATCCTGATCGATCCGGTCATCCATCAACAGATAGCCGCTGACATAGCGCGCAGGCAGCCCGTGCGAGCGGGCGGCCGCTGCAAAGATACCGGCATGATCCTGACAGACGCCTCGCCCGATCTCGACCGCCTGCTCGGCGGTGGTGTCAGCATCGGTATGGCCGATCGCATAGGGCACCGCGCTTAGTACGGCGGAAGACAAAGCATGAAGCCCATTGAGGGTTGTATCACTGTCATCGATCACCTCGGCCAGCTTCTTGATCCGCGCGCCCGGGATGGTCTGTCTGGTGGGTTGCACAAAATGCCACAGCGGCGCGCGGCCGTAGACCCGGCCCAACACACCCGCCAGATCATGGGTCTTGACCGTTCCGCTGGCGGTGATCGTCATGTTCTGGGTGCCCGGCGCGGCGCTGACCAGATCGACATGGTTGCCGTAATGGTCGCTATAGCCCGCCTCCTGCTTGCCGCCGTCGATGGCGATATCCCAATCGACCACTTCCTGCAGCAATGAGCTCTGCGGGCGCAGCCGTACCTTTTGCAGCGCGTAAGTGACCGGCGCATCATAGGAATATTGCGTCTTATGATTGATCTTCAGCTGCATCTACCCGTTGAACCTGTAGTCTTGCTCGATCTGCAGCCCAAGCTGCGCGGTGTCTTCGATGAAGGCGTTCAAAAACTCATGCAGGCCCTCTTCGAAAATTGCGCCAATATCGCGATCTTTCAACCGGGCGCGCAAGGCGCGGGCTTTCTCCAGACTGTCGAAGCTTTCGCCGTAATCATCGGCCAGCATCGACAGATTAGACACCAGCTGCCCCGCACAGAAGGACAGCGAGCGGGGCATCCGGCGGTCAAGGATCAGAAAGCTTGCAATATTGGCCGGGCTGTACTCCCCATCCGTGGCCCAGCGAAAAGACCTGTGTGCGGAAACAGACCGCAAAAGCGTTTCCCATTGCACATTATCCATCCGGCTGCCCACCAAGGCGGGCGAGGGCAACAGCGCGTAGTATTTCACGTCAATGATCCGCGCCGTGCTGTCTGCGCGTTCGATGAAGGTGCCGAGCCGCGAGAAATCATAGATATCATTGCGCAACATCGTTCCGTGCAGCGCGCCGCGCACCAGCGCGGATTGCTGGCGGATGATGGCAAGCACCTCGGGCAGCTCTGTCTCGGGGATCGGGTCTTTGAGGACCTTGGCCAGCAGCATCCAGGTCTCGTTCACTGCAGTCCAGACCTCGGTGGTCAGCGCGGTCCGCACAAGCCGCGCATTGTCGCGCGCCGCCTTGATGACTGACAAGACCGAGCTTGGGTTGTCTGTGTCGCGCAGCAGGTAATCGATCACTTTAGCTGCCGCATAGCCGTCATTCTTGGCCTCATACCCGGCCTGCCCGGAGGAGGTCACAATAACAGATCGCCATTCGGATTCCGGGTCGGTGGAGCGCGTCAGCGCAATGCGAAACCCCGCCTCGATCAGCCGCGCCGTGTTCTCGGCCCGCTCCAGCGAGCGGAACATCCAGTAAAGCCCCCCTGCGGTTTTGCCCAACATCGCGCTATTCCTCCAACACCCAAGTGTCCTTGGTCCCGCCCCCTTGGGAGGAATTGACCACTAGCGAGCCTTCGGTCAGCGCCACGCGGGTGAGCCCGCCGGGTGCAATGTCCACGCCCTCAGGCGAGACAAGCGCAAAGGGGCGCAGATCAACATGGCGCGGCGCAAGCCCGGCCTCGGTAAAAATCGGGACGGTCGACAGCGCCAAAGTCGGCTGCGCGATATAATTGGCGGGACGGGCTTTGAGCTTCTCCGCAAACTCGGCGACCTCTTTTTTCGAAGCCGTCGGCCCGACCAGCATCCCGTAGCCGCCCGATCCATGGACCTCTTTGACGACCAGCTCTGCAAGATTGTCGAGCACATAGGTCAGCGTGTCCGGTTCAGAACAGCGATGCGTTTCAACATTCTTCAGGATCGCCTTTTCGCCAGTGTAGAACTCCACGATGTCAGGCATGTAGCTGTAGATGGCCTTGTCATCGGCAACGCCCGTGCCGGGCGCGTTCGCGATGGTGATATTGCCCGCACGGTAGACATCCATGATGCCCGGCACGCCCAGCATGCTGTTGGGGTTAAAGGTCAGCGGGTCAAGAAATTCGTCATCCACCCGGCGGTAGATCACATCGATGACCTTGTAGCCGCGGGTGGTGCGCATGGCGATATGGCCGTCGACGACCCGCAGATCATGGCCTTCCACCAGCTCGACGCCCATCTGATCGGCCAGGAAGCTGTGCTCGTAATAGGCAGAGTTATGGATGCCGGGCGTCAGGACGACGACGCAAGGCCTGCCCTCGCAATTGCGCGGGGCGGAACCCTCAAGCGATCTGCGCAACGCCTTCGGGTAGTCGCTGACCCGCTGCACTTTGATCTTGGAAAACAGCTCCGGGAACATCTGCAACATCGTCTCCCGGTTCTCCAGCATGTAGCTGACCCCGGACGGCGTGCGGGCGTTGTCTTCGAGCACGAAGAACTCATCCTCTCCCGTGCGCACGATATCGGTGCCCACAATATGGGTGTAGACATCGCCCGGCGGCGAGAAGTCGATCATCTGCGGCAAGAAGGCGTCGTTCTGCGCAACAAGGTCGACCGGCACGACCCCCGCCCGCAGAATTTCCTGACGATTATAGATGTCATGCAGAAAGGCGTTGATGGCGCGAACGCGCTGGTCGATGCCCTTGGACAGCTTGCTCCATTCCTTGGCAGAGATGATGCGCGGGACAAGATCGAAGGGGATCAGTCGCTCCTCCGCATCTTGCTGGCCGTAGACGTTGAACGTGATACCCGTCCGGCGGAAAAACGCCTCAGCCTCTTCGGCCTTTTTGGCGAGCCGATCATTGTTTTGAGCTGCGAACCACGTGTCGTATGCGCCATAGGGCGGGCGGACCTGATCTGCTGGTCCCATTTCGCTAAAATGCGATGGTTTTTGTGACATAGCAGGACTCTATCGAACTCAGGTCTGGGCGCAACGCGGTTTCCTCAGACCCGCATTTTTTGAAAATTAATAGCCTGTTATGCCAAAAATTCAGGCAATCTGCGGCGCAATTACTCGTATCCGGTCATTTCCAGATACCCTTTGCCCGAATGGCTGCCCGATACCGTCACAGGCCCCTCCCAATAGGGGATGGAGGTGCTCATCCAGGCCTGTTCATTGAGCGCGCTGACCGTCACATCGACACCCTTTACGGGCAGCTGCACCTGCCAGCGGGTTGGGATATCCCGCCCCGCCACCTCGCTTTGCGCCAGCGGCGTGGCCGCAAAGCTGCCATCCTCAAAAGCGATGGTCGTGCCATCAGGCTCAATCCAGGTGGCCGAGCTGTAGCTGCTGCCATCCGTCTGGCGCAGCAGGAAACCCATCATCTTCTCTCCACTGTCAAAAGCGAGCGAGAACCAATCCCACCCGGACTGATTGTCGGACAGGGGCTGCGACGACCACTCGCGGTCGAGCCAGGCCTGACCAGTGACCGCGACCTCGCCCTCTGGAAGGATCAGGGTGCCTTCAAGCGAGAAGAAGGGCTGGGAATAGTAATAGCTCGCCTGCCCCTCCGCCGATTTGACAGAGAACCCGTCGCGCCCGTGAAACACCAGCGGGCCTTGCGCATCGAGCATCACGTCATAGGCGAAATCCGGGCCAGAGGCCGTCAGCCGCATATTGTCCAAACTCTGCCCCGCCATCTGCCAGTCATCAATCCAGGCCTCGAAAGGCTGTGCTGTGACCCCCGCCTGCCCGATGCCGCCCCGCGCAAACCGCTCAGAGACATAATGCGCCTCAGACGTCGTGATCGCGGCATGGGCGAACCAGATTTGCGGGCTTTGCCAACCCTCCCCTTCGCCCGGCGCGACGGCAGAGCGAAAGAGCGTCCATTGCAGCCCGTAAGGGGTGCCATCGGGGCCCGTCATATTGGCCGTCAGATACCACCATTCGATGCGATAATCGGGATGCGCGCCGTGGTCAGCGGGGAACTCAAATTGCGGGTTGGGCTGCGGGACGGCGAAGCCTTCCGCATCCGTGCCAAGCCCGCCGAAACCCTCTGCCCAAGCGATAGCGGGCCAGCACAGCAGGACCAGAAGGGTTCTAACGTTCATGGGCAAACACCTGCAAAAGCTCAGCCGGCGGCGTCCGCGCCAGCCGCCAGGCGGGCCAACCAGCCGCAATGACCGCCGCCACCAGCGCGAAAAGACCAAGCGTGGCGTAATCCGCCGGGAAAAGGAACATCGGCAGCCGCCACCCGAACGCCTCGACATTGACGATGGCCAACAGGACCCAGGCAAGCGCAAGGCCCAGCGGGATCGCCAGCACCGCCGTCAGCACCGCCAGTACGACCGCGCGCAGCAATTCAAGCCGCCCGAGCTCTGCCCGGGTCAAACCCAATGCCCAGGCCGGGGCCAGCTGCGGCACACGCATGGCGGCCAGGGTCAGAAGGCTCATGAAGATCGAAAACCCTGCAACCGCAAGCGTCAACACGTTCAGCGCGTCCGTTACGGTGAAGGTCCGCTCGAACACGCTGAGAGAGACCGCTTTAATGCCAGCTTGATCAATCACGTTGGCCTCAGGCAAGCCGAATTCCTGGGTCAGCGCCTCGCGCAGCGCGTCCGGGTCATCGGTGCGCAGGCCGAACCGCGTCGCAATGACGCCGGGGTGAAGCTGTTGGAACAGCGCCTCACTGACAATCGCCTGCCCAATGGGGTTGCCGTAATCGCCAAAGACCCCGACCACCGGCAGCGTCATCCCTTGCCCGATCGCAAGTGTATCGCCCACCCACAGCCCGGCGCGGCGGGCGAGCTGTTCGTTGATTACCAGCGCCGCGCCATTGGCGACGGCATCCCAGGCGGTTGGGCTGCTGTCCAGAAAGCGCCAGTTCTCTTGGAAGGTCGGGCCGACCCGCGCGCCGTAAAGCTCACCCGGCAGGTCAGCCAGACGGGTCTCGACCCAGACCACCGGCAAAACCTCTCGCGCGCGCGATGCCGCGAAGGCCTCAAGTGCCGGGCTCTGCGCCTCGGATACGGCAGAGATATAAAGCTCGGAGGACAAGCGCTGATCGAGAAACTCTACAAATGTGACCCGGAAGCTCGACACCATCGTCGCCACCCCGATATTGGCGGCCATGGCCAGAAGCAGGGCCATCAGGGCAAGGCTGAGCCCCGGCAATTGCTGGCGTGTATCGGCCCAGAACCACTGCCACTTCGCCGCTGATGCGCGCGATTGAACCAGCCCCAACAGCAGGTCGAGGACCAAAGGCAGGGCCAATGCCGCGCCAATAAGAAGACAGGCCAATAACAAGAAACCGGCCAGAAGGCCGTCTCCGATTGCGGCGAATATGCCTGACGCAGCAACCAGCCCAATGGCGACGGCACCTTGCAGCCTGCGCGCCTTCCCTGACGCCATGGCCCAGGCCCTCGACTGACCTGAGGCCAGAAGCGGCAGCCGCGCGACTTTCGCAAGCGCACCGGAGGCCGCCAACCCGGTGCCCAGCACCGCAATGGCGAGGCCCGACACCCACCAGACAGGGCGCAATTGCAGATTGCCCGAGACATCTGCGCCGTAGAGCCCTCGCAAAGTCGCCGCCACATCGGGCAAAAGAACCGCCGCGATGACATAGCCCAGTATGACGCCGATCAGGCCGCCAATCACGGCGATCGCAAGAAGCTCGCCAACCACGAGCGCGATGATCCGCGCCAAGGGCACACCCAAGGCGCGCAGTGTGCGCACCAAGGCGCGCCGTTGCTCGAAAGCGAGGCCGATGGCACCGTGCACGATGAACATCCCCACGGCGAAGCTGAGCAGCCCAAAGGCGGTAAGATTGAGGTGAAAACTGTCAGTAAGGCGACCCACACCAACTTCCGCCCCAGCCGATTGGCGCGTCAGCTGCGGCGCAAGGTCGGCCAGAGGCGGCGCTGTCACAGGCTGTTCGGGGCCAACCACCAGACGGCTCAACACGCCCGGCTGACCCAGCAGGTCCTGCGCCACGCCGATATCGGTGAGGGCGGTTCCCGGCGCGATATTCGGGTCAATGCGGATGGGGCGATCTGTAAGCGCCCGAAGCTCGGCTGCCGTTTCAGCATTGGCAAAAATCGGTCCGGCGCGGAAGACGTCGGCAAGGTCAATCTCTTCCCCCTGGCCCGCGCCGCCGAATCCGGCAGGCGCCGTGAGCGGGTCGATCCCAACAAGGCGCACTTGCCCCAGCGCGCCCTCAAGCACTGGGCCCAGCTGCCAACCTGCGCGGCGCAAGGCGATATAGGTGTCTTGCGCGATGGTGCTGCCATCGGTTGACAGCAATTGGTCAAACCGCCCCTCCCCCAGGGTGGCCGCAGCCGCGTCATAGCTGGCCCGCGCCTCGGCGTTGACGGCCTGCACCCCGCACCATAGCGCTGTCGCCAGCACCAGCCCGGCCAGCAAGGTGAACAACTGCAACGGATTGCGCCGCCAATGGGACCACAGCGCCTGCAACGTCGCCCCGGTCACAGGATGCGGCCCTGACGCAGATGCAGCTGCCGCCCCATCAAATCGGCGAGCGTGGGCGAATGGGTCACCATCACCAACGCCGCGCCCGTTTGTGTCACAAGATCAAGCATCTGGGCCATCACGCTGCGCGCGGTGTCCTCGTCCAGATTGCCCGTCGGCTCATCCGCCAGCACCAGTTTGGGGCGCGCAGCAAGGGTACGCGCAATCGCTACGCGCTGTTGCTGGCCACCCGAGAGCTGTTCGGGATATTTGGACAATTGGTCTTGCAGACCCAAACCCTCTACCAGCTGTGCCACTTGCGCGGGGTCATGCTTGCCGGCAAGCCGGGCCTGAAAGGCAATATTGGCCGCGACATCCAGCGAGGGGATCAGGTTAAACTGCTGAAAGATCAGCCCAACCGTTGAGCGGCGAAAGGCCGCACGGCCTTGGTCATTGAGGTCCGTGATCTCTTGTCCGTCCAGCCGGACCGAGCCGCTATCGGGCACATCGAGGCCACCGATAAGATGCAATAGCGTGCTTTTGCCCGAGCCGGACTCGCCGCGCAGTGCCAAAGTCTCCCCCGCTGAGACGGACATATCAACGCCGCGCAGGACCTCTACGGGGCCATCGGCACCGGCATAGGTTTTCGTAAGCTGGTCGACGTTCAGCAGCATGGATGTGCCCTCAATGCGGGCAGTCTGCCCTGTGCCTGAGCCACGTAGTGCGGCAGGCGATAGGTCAACGTGTCAGCTTGCCTCGGTCTTCTCCATATCGGTCTTGAGGTGCACGCGATCCGCCTCGGGCACGTCAAGCGTTGACCAGGTATCATCGCGGGGTGGCTGCGGCGGCGTATCACAGGCCCGGCGGTGGATGTTCACCTTGGCAATGAAATGGGCAGAGATTGGGGCCGTCACGAAGAGAAACGCCATGATCAAAGTCTCATGCAGCGAGCCTTCGCCAATGGCGTAGGAGTTGATCATAGAGGCGAGCAGCAATGCCCCGACCCCAACGGTGCCGACCTTGGTGGGGGCATGCAGCCGCGTCATGGAATCGTTGAGCTTCAAAAGGCCGATGGCCCCCACGAGGGTGAAGCCTGCCCCGATGAAAAGGCAGATGGCGGCAAAGACAGTCGCGAGATCAGGCAGACTCATTCGATGATATCCCCCCGCAGAACGAAGCGCGCGTAGGCCACTGTTGAGACGAAGCCCAACATCGCAATGATCAGCGCGGCTTCGAAATAAATCTGGATTCCAAGCGATATGCCCAGCAGCACGATGATCCCGATGGCGTTGACCACCATTGTGTCGAGCGCAAGAATGCGGTCGCCGGTGTCAGGGCCGATGACCAGTCGGATCATGGCCATGATTTGCGATAGGGCGACAGCAACAAAAGCCACGATCACCCCCCAATCCATCAATGTGTCAGCCATGCTCATGCGAAAATCTCCACCAATCGACGTTCGTAGCGTTGCTTGATTTCGTCGCGGACGGCGTCCGGGTCGTCTGCATCAAGCGCATGGACCAGAAGGCTGTGGCCCTCGTTGGACAGGTCTGCCGAAACGGTGCCCGGCGTCAAAGTGATCGTACCCGCGAGGATCGTAATGGCCTCGGGCTGGCGCAGCTCTAGGGGGATGACCACCCAGCAAGGGCGCAGCTTGGCGTTGGGTTTGGTCAGCACGATCCAGGCCACCTCGATATTGGCCACCATGATGTCGTAGATCACAATCACCATATAGGATGCCATTTTGCCCAGCCGGAACCCTTTGGGGCTGTCGGGCCACCACACCGACGTGGCCCAAGGGATCAGGATGCCAAGGATCAGCCCGAACACCGCCATCCCGGCAGAGAGATGGTTTTGCAAAAGCAGCCAAACCACGGTCAAAAGCACGGTCAGAAACGGGTGCGGCACCAGCCAGCGGAACGCCTTCGCCATATCAGTTTGCCTCCTTCTCAACCGGTTTCGCGCCGGCTTTGTCATCCGGTCGGGTCAGCTTTCCCGGCGTGTCGACCACCGTTGAGATATAGTCCTGCGGGGCGAAAAGCTGCCCGGACGTGGCGATCATGAACCGGTGCGCGGGGCCTGCAAAGACCGTGTGCAGGACCAGCAGGGACAACAGCCCCCCAACGGCCGCGTAGGACAGCGCAGAGGGAGGCGGCGTTGGGTCGGCCTCGACAGGCTCGATGCTTTTGGCCTTCCAATAGAGCACACTGCCTGCGCGCGCGAACCCCACCACGCTGATCAGGCTGGCGCTTAGGATGATGGCCCAGACCCAGCCCGCAAGCGGCGAGGCGAAGGCTGCATCCAGGATCAAAAGCTTGCCCAGAAACCCCGAGATCGGCGGAAGCCCCGCCATGGCAATGGCCCCGACAAAGAAGATCGCGGACGTGAGCGCCGCCCCCGAAACCGCCGGCTGCGCGGTCAAGGCAAGGTTCGCCCGCCCAGCGCGGGTCATGTCCACCACCAGGAACAGCACCGCCGCCGCAAGCGTCGAATGGATCATGTAATAGAGCGCCGCCGCGATTCCTTCGGGCGTGAAAAGCGCGATTGAAATCATCACCATGCCCATCGACCCGATGACAGAAAAGGCGACGAGCCGGTCAAACGTCTTGGCCGCCAGCACGCCGATCATCCCCAGCGCCAAGGAAATGAGGGCTGCGGGCAAGAGCCATTGGGTGTGCAGCCCGGCGGTTGCCCCCAGCTCGGGCGGGAAGATAATCGTGTAGACCCGGATGATCGCGTATGCCCCCACCTTTGTCATAATCGCGAAAAGCGCCGCCACCGGCGCAGGTGCCTCGGCATAGCTGGAAGGCAGCCAGAAATGCAGCGGCACCAGCGCGGCTTTCACCGCGAAAACCAGCAGCAAAAGGACGGCGGCGATGCGGATACCAACGGTCTCTGCCGCGCTGACCAGCTGCGCACGATTGGCCAGATCCGCCATGTTGAGCGTTCCGGTCTCGGCATAGATTGCGCCAAGCGCGAACAAAAACAGGGTCGAGCCCAAGAGGTTGAACAGCACATATTGCACCCCGGCCCTGAGCCGCGCGTTGCCACCTGCATGGATCATCAACCCGTAGGAGGCGATCAAGAGGACCTCGAAGAAGACAAACAGGTTAAACAGGTCGCCCGTCAGAAACGCCCCCATGATGCCCATAAGCTGGAACTGATAAAGCGCGTGGAAATGTCGCCCGCGGTCGTCCCATCCAGACCCGATCGCATAGAGCAGCACGAAAAGCGCCAAAACCGCCGTCAGCAGCACCATCATGGTCGACAACCGGTCGGCCACCACTACGATGCCAAAAGGTGCCGCCCAGTCGCCCAGCTGATAGATCGTCACCGTTCCATCCGAGGCCTGCCAGGCAAGGCCCGCCGCAATTATGATCTGCGCGATGACCCCGGCGACCGAGAACACCCTCTGGATGCCGATATGGTAGCGGGCGGCCAGCACGATGAAGGGCGCGAGAATTGCGGGGAGCGCGACGGGCAGGATGATCCAATGGCTCATGTCGCATCCTCCGGGCTTGCCGGCTTGAGGTCGGCAGGCTCCTCCATATCATCGACATGGTCATCGTTTGAGCCGAGATAAGCGCCAAGCGCGATCATCACGACCACGGCCGTCATCCCGAATGAGATCACAATTGCCGTCAGAACCAACGCCTGCGGCAACGGGTCGGCATAGACGTCCACGCCATCACGCAGGATCGGCGGCGCGCCTTGCATCAAGCGCCCTGAGGAAAAGAGGAACACGTTCACCGCATAGGTCAGAAGCGAGATGCCCATGATGACCGGGAAGGTCCGCAACCGCATCACAAGGTAGAGGCCAGCAGCCGTCAAGATGCCGATGGCGGAGGCGACAAGAAATTCCATTACACCGCCTCCGAAGCTGGCTTGCCCGGGTCATCGCGGGATGGGTCGATATCCATGGGGTGGTCACTTTCCGGGGCGTCGGGGCGATGTGCAAGGCGGGAGAAGCTCTCCAGCGACAGCATCACAGCCCCAACCACGGCGAGGAACACACCAACATCGAAAAGGGCGGCCGTGGCCAGCTCGAACTCGTGGAAGGGTGGAATGCGGACATAGGTGAAGTCAGATGTCAGGAACGGTTTGGACACAAACCAGGAGCCGATGCCCGTAAGGCCCGCCACCAGCACGCCTGCGCCGATGATGCCGTGATAGGGGTAGCGCAGCCGCGCAGTGGTCCAGCTGAACCCGCTGGCCATATATTGCATCACCACCGCGATAGAGACGACGAGGCCAGAGATAAAGCCGCCGCCCGGCTCGTTATGGCCGCGCAGGAAGATGAAGAAGCCGACCATCAACACGACGGGCATGATCACCCGGGTCATCACCACCATCATCGTGGGGTGCATGTCGCCGGCACGCGGCTGGTCTGGTTTGCGATTGAGCAACCGCGCCCGCACGGGGCCCGATAGTAAGGTCTCGGTCAGCGCGTAAATCAGCAGCGCCGCGATGCCCAGCACGATGATCTCGCCGAACGTGTCAAAGCCCCGGAAATCCACGAGGATGACGTTGACCACATTGGTGCCCCCGCCGCCCTTGTAGGAATTGGCCAAATGGAATTCCGAGATCGGCGTCGTCACCGCCTCGCGCATCAGGAAGTGGTAGGCCATGGCCGTCGTGGCCAGCCCGCCTGCCACGGCGACGACCGCATCGCGCGTGCGGCGAAGCACGGTGCTTTCAACCGGGGTGCGGTTGGGCAGGAAATTCAGCGCAAGCAGCAGAAGGATGATCGTCACCACCTCAACCGTCAGCTGGGTCATGGCAAGGTCAGGCGCGCTGAACAGCACGAAGCCAACCGAGACCATCAGCCCTACGATGCCGATCAGGATCAGCGCGGCCAGGCGGTTTCGGTGCAACATGGCCAGACCCAAGGTCGCGGCGACCAGCATCAACCAACCGGCGATCATCACCGGGCTCGCCGCCTGCATGTCGCGGGCAGGTGCCTCAACCGTGCCGGTGGTCCAGGCGTAATAGCCCGCCCCGATAACCGTCACAGCCATCAGCATGCCATAGCGGGTGAATGCGCCGTTATGCAGGCTGTGGGTAAAGGTTTGAGCGAGGCGCACGATGGCCTCTACCAGCCCTTCGAAGATCGCTTTCGCCTCGGGGCGCGGTGCCGCGTCCCAGAGCTTGAGCAGCGGATTGAAGACGAGCAACAACAACAGACCGCCCACCACCGCAGCGATCGACATGAAGAGGGCCGGAACCAGCCCGTGCCAGATTTTGATGTAGTTCTTGGGCACCTCGGCCGCGTCGCCAAGCACGGCGGCGGTGATCAGCTTGACCGTGGGCTCCACGAGGAAAGGGGCCACGCCGATAAGAATGACGAGCGCAACCAGAATGGCCGGCGGCCCCCAAAGCCCGGCGCCGGGGTCATGCGGCTGTGCCGGGTAGTCATCGCGCACCGGGCCAAGGAAAGTGTGGCCAATCAGGCGGAAACAATAAGCAGCTGAGAAAAGCGAACCGAAGGTTGCAAGCGCGGGCACAAGCCAAGGCGTGTCGAAGAGCACGGTTTTGGTGGCCTCTTCCAGCATCATCTCTTTCGAAAGAAAGCCATTGAGCAGCGGGATACCCGCCATGGAGAGCGCACCAATCGTTGCTATGGCAAAGGTGATCGGCATGAGCGTCCGCAGCCCGCCAAGCCTGCGGATGTCGCGGGTATGGGCCTCGTGATCGACGATTCCCGCCGACATGAACAGCGCGGCCTTGAAAGTCGCGTGATTCATGATGTGGAACACGGCGGCCATGGCCCCGAACGGCGTGCCCGTGCCCAGCAACATGGTGATCAACCCCAGATGGCTGACGGTCGAGAAGGCCAGCAAGGCCTTGAGGTCATGCTTGAACAGCGCAATCACCGCGCCCAGCACCATGGTGATCAGACCGGCTGTCGTCACAATCACGAACCATTCCGGCGTCCCCGACAGCACTGGCCACATGCGCGCCATCAGGAAGATGCCCGCTTTCACCATCGTCGCAGAGTGCAGATAGGCCGAGACCGGCGTCGGCGCGGCCATGGCGTGGGGAAGCCAGAAGTGGAAGGGGAATTGCGCGGACTTGGTAAAGCAGCCCAACAGGATCAGGATAAGCGCAGGCAGGTAGAGCGGGCTTTCCTGGATCAGGTCGCGATTTTGCAGGATGACGCTGAGATCGTAACTGCCAACAATCTGGCCCAGCAGCAGCATGCCCCCGATCATGGCGAGCCCGCCCATCCCCGTAACGGTCAGCGCCATCCGCGCGCCCTGACGGCCCTCGGGCAGGTGCTTCCAAAAGCCGATGAGCAGGAACGAGGAAAGCGAGGTCAGCTCCCAGAAGACCAGCAACAGCAGGATGTTGTCGCTGAGCACAATCCCCACCATCGCGCCTTGAAACAGCAGCAGATAGGTGAAGAACTCACCCATATTGTCTTTGCGCGACAGATAGTTACGCCCGTAGGCAATGATCAGAAGGCCAATGCCCAGGATCAGAAATGCGAAGAAGAACCCCAAAGCGTCGAGCATCAGGGTGATGTTGAGGCCAAGCTCAGGCAGCCAGTCGACCCGGGCCGTCACAACCTCGCCATTCATCACGGCAGGCAGGTTGGTCAGAAGGCCGATGAAGGCCACCAATGTCGTTGTGAAGGTCACTCCGGCACAAGCTTTGCGCCCTGCGGAATTCATCAGACCGGGAAGCAACGCGCCCAGGAAGGGCAGAGCAACGACAAGGAAGAGGGACACGCGAACTCCTGATCAATCGGCCTGAGGGTTGCGAGGTATTTGTGGCAGTGAGGTGGATTCCTCAAGGGAAACCGACAAAAAAACTCATAAATCGGTCCGGATGCACGCGTTCACTGGTCTTTTGGCGGCTCGTTCCTGTTCTTTTTGCGATTTTGTACCCAACGCAGCCCGAAAAAGAACAGGACGAAGAACGCCCCCCACGCCAAAAGGTCGATCAGATAGTCCGGCATGGAGAACTCCTTTCAGGCGCGTCTAGTCAAGTGTCACCCAAGCCGAATTGCGCGCCGAAGAGCGGACGCAGGCATCGATGAACTGCACCCCTTTTAGGCCATCGTGAATGGTCGGGAAATGGCTTTCTGGTCGCGCGCCTTTTCCGTCGCGATGGGCCTCAATGGCGTCTGCCGCCTCGGTGTAGATATTGGCAAACCCCTCAAGATAGCCCTCTGGGTGACCCGGCGGGACACGGCTGATGCGCGCGGCAGCCTCCCCTGCCCCGGCCCCGTTTCTGGTGATCAGCCGCTTTGGCTCGCCAAATGGGGTGTACCACAGATAGTTGGGGTCCTCCTGCGCCCATTCCAGCCCGCCCTTGTCGCCATAGATCCGGATGCGCAGCGCATTCTCATTGCCGGGCGCCACCTGCGAGCACCAGAGCATCCCCTTCGCCCCGCCCTTGAAGCGCAGCATGACATGGCCATTGTCATCGACCTGCCGGCCGGGCACGAAAGCATCGAGATCGGCGGCCAGGCTCTCGACCTCAAGCCCCGTCACGAAACGCGCAAGGTTATGGGCATGGGTGCCGATATCGCCGGTCGATCCGCCCGCGCCAGAGCGCGCGGGATCGGTGCGCCATTCGGCCTGCTTGAAATCCTGCTCCACGGTCAGCCAGTCCTGCGGGTATTCGACCTGAACCACGCGAATGGTCCCGATCTCGCCATTCGCCACCATCTCGCGAGCTTGGCGCACCATCGGGTATCCTGTGTAATTATGGGTCAGAACAAACAGCGCATCAGAGCTTTCAGCCGCCTTCACAAGTTTCCTGGCGTCGGCCAGCGTCGAGGTCAGCGGCTTGTCGCAGATCACATGGATGCCTCGTTTGAGAAACTCGCGCGCGGCTGCGTAATGGACATGGTTGGGTGTGACGATCGAGACCGCCTCGATCCCGTTTTTCAGTCGTGCCTCGCGGATCGCCATCTGCTTGAAATCGTCGTAGATGCGGGGCAAGCCCAGCGCCTCGCCCGAGGCTTGCGCCTTTTCAGGGGTCGAGGAGAGCGCGCCCGCAACAAGCTCATACCGGTCGTCAAGGCGCGCAGCGATGCGGTGCACCGCACCGATAAACGCGTCATTGCCGCCGCCTACCATGCCAAGTTTGATACGGTTATTCATGCAGTTTCCCTCCATGTATTGCGCAGCAGCGTCAGCGCGTCGCGCGCAAGTGTTTCATCATCTTCAAATAACGGACGCCAGACCCGTGTCGCCGCTGCAATATCTGGCAACGCCTGCCCAAAGGCTTCAACAGTCAGCCAGCCGTCATACCCAACCTCATGCAAAGTGCTGAACATCGCAGCGAAGTCGATATGACCTGCCCCCGGCGTGCCACGATCATTCTCGCTGACATGGATATGGTTGATCTGTGCAGCGGTCTCTTTCAACGCCTGCCATGGCGACTTTTCTTCAATATTGGCGTGGAAGCTGTCGAAGAGATAACCGTAATGCGGCTGATCCACGGCCTGCACCAAAGCCGCCGCCTGATCGGCGGTGTTGAGCGCGTAACATTCAAACCGGTTCAGCGGCTCGACCGAGATTTTCAGCCCGGTCCCAGCGGCATGATCAGCCAAAGCGATGGAAGCCTCCACCAGACGCGCCCATTCAGCCGTCGTCGGGCCCGCGCCGGAGAACTGGGCCAAAGGTTGCGTGAGCGGGCCACAAAGCACCTCCGCCCCAAGCGCAACGGAGCAGTCCACCAGATATTTCAGATGATCCACGCCGCGCTGACGCGCCTGTGCATCCTCAGAGAGCGGGTCCGCCCCTTCGGCGGAGACAATCCCCACCGATGTGCGTGCCAACCCCATATCGCCCAACTGCTGCGCCAGCGTTGCGTGCTGCGCCGTCGTGCCCTCAAAAATGGGAACCTCAACCCCGTCCCAACCCATCTGGGCAAGCGCCTCGCAACGCTTCAGCTCAGCTGAGCCAATGCCGGTGCACCATAGAAGCAGATTGAACCCGGTCTTCATTGATCGATACCCAGCATCTTGCGGTTTGCCGCCTCATCCGTGCCGCCATCGGCAAAGTCGTCAAAGGCGCGCTCGGTGACGCGGATGATGTGGTCTGAGACAAATTGGGCTCCTTCGCGGGCCCCGTCTTCGGGGTGTTTGAGGCAGCATTCCCATTCGACCACGGCCCAGCCGTCGAAATCATTGGCGGCCATTTTCGAGAAAATCGCCCCGAAATCGACCTGCCCGTCGCCGAGCGAGCGGAACCGGCCAGCCCTGTCGGTCCAGGATTGATAGCCGGAATAGACGCCCTGGCGACCGGTGGGATTGAACTC